>JAVWCU010000032.1:0-12412 GCA_036648855.1 Bacilli bacterium | reverse complement strand
TATCTTTTATTGACTTAAATAGGCTTTTTTGATATAATATTCGAACTATTAATGGGGGGGGATATTTATGTTTGATCCTGTACAAAGAGTTTTAGATGGTAACCTTTATTTTTTAGACAGACTAACTAATAGTGATAAAAATTTTATTTTAGAAAAGCTTTTATCTACAAAGCAAAATGTTCCTAGATTTAAAGAACTATTTGTAGAACTATTACCCTATTTTGGGAAGGGTTTAATATTTAAGCATATTTACCTAAAAGATGAACTATTAGATTGCGTATTCTTTCTCTTAAATGATCAAGATTTTAAAAGCACCCAACTTGATTTAAAAACAATTACTGACTTGATGAAAAATACAAATTGGGGAGTAAAATTTGTTCTTAAAAATTATGAAATATTAAGGAAACAGCATGATTCTTTAGGAGTAGAAGTTGCTAGTGAAATGGAAAGACTAATACTAAAAGATAAAAATAAAGAGGCAGAAATTAAGCAGACTATCGATTTTTTTCTTTATAATAAGAACAAATCAGAAAGAGCAATCTTTTTTACTAGGTTATTAAAGACCCATAACTCTAATCTATTAGAGCTGATGCCAAGTATAGACTCTATTATTACTGATAATCCCCTATCTGCTTCTTATCATCAGACGAGTATGTTTGAAAATGATGTGCATCAGGAATACATTTCTTCCTCTAAATTAAACATGATTTTATCAGCTTTATGCCAAGGTGATTTTAAACAAGAGGAAATAGAAAAAGTTATTAAGCTTATTCTAGAAGATAAGGAAAAAACTAATTTAGCTTTTGTGTTAGGAAATAATTTAGATAAACCAAATATTAGGTCCTTAGTTAAAAAGAACTTAAAGGAAATTATAGAAAAATCTAATCTAGGTATAAGTACTATAATGGAAGAATTAAAAGATGATATTAAGGATAATCCAGATTTCGCTAATTATCAAGAATATTTACATATTCTTAGTATGACTAATAATTTAAGTAAAAAAAGAGTGATAGATAATTTGGTTATTTATGGAGATATCCAAACCTTCAATAGTTTTATAGAGCATTATAAGGCTATTAGTCATAGTAATAATTATGCTTATGTCTCAGCTGGTACGACTAGTACCGTTTACCATCTTGGAGATTATTGCTTAAAATTAGCCTCTAATAAATATACTCCTGACTGTCCTTCTAATCATTTTAGAATTTTAAAAAGATTAGATAGTTTAGAAGTTAAAGGTAATAATAATGATAAACTTTATGTAGAAATATATCCGTTTCTTTCTAATAAGGATTTTACAGATGAAGCGATATACCAATTATTTAAAGACTTAGATAAGGATGGTTTAGAACTAACTGATCCTCTTTGTTTGAAATTTGATCACTGTAATTTTGCAGTTTTAAATGATTATCATGACGCTAATTGTGATAATAAAGAGGACCTACCAGAATGGTTTAAAGCCTGTCCTTTAGTTTTAATTGATGTGGATTTAATTTATAAAAAGAGTGATGTTAAAAAGAAAAGATTTATTGAAAACTATGTAGGACCTAATCCTAAGATGCGAGATGTTATTAAAATATATGAAAAAGCAGCATATTAAAAGAAGGCATAACCTTCTTTTTATTTAACAACCAATTGTTGATCCAAGTATAATAGCTAGTAGAATGTATAATACTATAATAATTATATACCCAGTTCCACCGCATTTTTGTACTGGTTCAGTATTTGGACATGACATAGAAAGCACCTCCTTTTATTAGTTTAAACCCAAGCCCCTAGTATGATGACTAGTAAAATAAATAATACTAAAACTATTGCTGATGATGATACATAGTTATTCATAATGAATTCCTCCTTTTTTCATGACTCACATTATTTTATGGGAAGTAGGGATAAAAGGTGCTAGTGTAATTGAATATTTACTTTAAATTATTGTATTTTAAGAAGATGTTTGTTATGATATAGGGGTAGTTTTAAGGAGGATATATTAAAATGAAAAAAATACTACTTAGTTTATGCATCGTACTATTATTAGTAACTGGATGTGGAAAAGTTTCAAAGCTTGAAAATGGGAAAGATGCTGTTGTATCATTTAAGGATAGTAAAATTGCTATTGATGACTTATATAATGAAATCAAAGATAAATATGCTATTAATACTTTACTAGATATGATTGATACTAAAATTTTAAATGATAAGTATAAAGCAACTGATGAAGAAAAAACCCAAGTTGAAAGTCAAATTAGTACTTGGATTAAATCATTTAAAACAGAACAAGCCTTACTTCAACAAACTCAATCAGCTTTTGGGATTTCAACAATGGAAGGTTTAAGATCATATTTAAGTCTTCAATATAAACGTGGTAAAGCTGTGGAAGATTATGCTAAAGGACTTGTAACAGACAAGGATATTGATAAATATTATAATGATAAAGTCTTTGGTGATATCAAAGCTAGTCATATTTTAATTAAATCAGGAGCAACAGATAGTATGACTGCTGAAGAAAAGGCTACTAAAGATTTAGAAGCTTTAAATAAAGCTAAGTCTTTAATTGAACAGTTAAAAGCTGGTGCTGATTTTGCTACTTTAGCTAAAGATAATTCAGGTGATGAAGGTTCTGCTAGTAAAGGTGGAGATTTAGGTTATTTCACTCAAGGTAAAATGGTAGCAGAATTTGAGAATGCCGCTAAGAATTTAAAAAACGGGGAATATAGTAAAGAACCTGTTAAATCACAATTTGGATATCATATTATTTTAAAAGTTGATCAAAAGGAAAAAGCTCCTAAAGACACTTTAAAAGATACTATTATTGAAACTCTTTCTAAGAATAAATTAGAGAGTGATAAAACATTACAAATTACAGCATTAATGGAATTAAGAAAAAATGCTGGAATGAAAATTGAAGATAGTTCATTAAAAAGTCAATATGATTTATTAATGGAACAAACTAAGAAACAAGCAACAGAAGCAAAATAATAGTAATTATATAATCAAATAAAACTGATAAGGAAAATATTATTCCTTATCAGTTTTTTTAAATTACTAATTTATATATTACTGTTTTACTGGTAGTCAAAACTAATTGATACTGGGGATTATTGTCTAAATATTCAGTTAATGGAATAGTTTTTGGAATAACCAAATAATCAAAATTATAATTATCTAAGATAGCCTGATATTCACCTTTCAGAAAGGCAAGTTTTACAGCATCTCTTAAATTATATTTAGAATACATATCTGCTCTACCATCTATAAAAACAGGAATATTATTATAAATAAGATAGCCACCATAATCATAATAATTATAAAGTCTAGTTGGTTTATGTTCTTTTAAATAAGAGATAACCTGATAATCTAAGACACCAGTATTAAGCTTAGTATGAACATTTTCTTGCTCTTTAATAATACTAACTGTACCTAAAATAATAAAAGAAAAACTTAATATAGTCCATATTTTTATAGGGGGGATTTTTTCACTATTTAAACCTAGTATAATAAAACTAGATACTATCCACAGTAAAGGGGCAAATCTAACACTACTTATTGTTAGAAGAATAAAAGCCGCCATAAGGGATATATGTAAAAAGGAGATCTGTTTCTTGGTAGAAATTAATTTAATAACTAGATAAATCAAGAAAATTAAGACTGGTAAATGACTTAAATTAGTTATATTAAGAGGAGCCCATTCTAAGATAAGACCTTTCATAAGAGTATCTTGCATATTGATGAAGGGGTATAGTAATAATTTTATTCCATGGGGATTAATAAGTATTGCTAAAATACTTAGTAAACCTATTAAGCAGTATTTTTTTATTTGTAATGGATTTAACCTAGTGCTTTCTATATGCTTTAATTTAAACTTAAATAAACCACAAAAAGCAAACATGAAACAAAGAATATAAGTTAAGTTAGAGCTCCCTCCGTGAAAATTAGCATACAAAATAGTAATAATAGGAACTAGATAAATCTTTTTACTATGTGGATGCTTATTTAAATCAAATAGTAAATATAATAATATTGCTAGTAAAATATAACTAATTAAATATGGTCTAGGGGCTAAAGCAGGAAAGATTAAAAAAATACCAAAAGCTAGAAAAACTAAAGTTTGAAAAATATTTTTTAAACAGGCTTCTTTATTAAATAGATATAGACTAGTAAATAATAGACCTATATTTATTAAGCAAAACCAAATAATGTGATTAGAGCCAAATATTAGCTGATAAAGATAAAGAAGCAGTTCACTTAACCATTCATGAGAAATCCAAGAGAGATTATTTATAGAGCCAAACCAAGAAAAGATACTAGTTAAAGGAATGGTTCCTGTTTTATAAATATATTCCCCTACTTTAAGATGCCACCAGTAATCATAACCTGTTTGAAGAGAAGTAAACGCTACGGAAATTAAAGCAAATAATAATAGTAAAAAGAATATTTTTTTATAGTGGGAATTATACCAAAGTAGTACTTTATTCTTCATAATTAGAAAAACCTTTTTGATACATTTTTTGCCTTATTTTATATTCTAGTTCCGAACCTGTATATTTTTTGCTTAATTTATTATATATTTTTATATATTCTTTCTTTTTAATTGAAGTATCATCAACTAGGTAATTAGATAGTACTGAAGTAATTAAATTTTTATCATAGCCTAGATTTAGTAATTTCATAGTAGTATTCTCTATTAATTGCTTATGACTCTTATTATGATTAGTTTTAATACTCTTAGTAATTACTTTATTTATTCTTGCTATTTGTTCAGATTCAGTAAAACAAGTAATGGCTACTGCTATCAGATCCTTTTCAATCCCCTTATTTTCTAAACATTTAATTATTTTATTAGGGCCATCTAGGGTTAAAAGCATTTTATCGTGAATAAAAGCATTAGTATAAAGTTTATCATCCAAATATCCTTGATTCTTAAGCATAGTTATAATACGTTCTATTTGTTCTAACTGATAGCCTTTAGTAGTCAGTAAAGATTTTATCTCTAGAGGACTTCTAAGTTTGGTTTTTATAGACTTCAAGGCTGTATTATAACCTTCATATATTAAATTTTCTTTCTGTAAATTAGCAAGTAAAGGTTCACTAATTTCATGAGTTAAAAGAAGTCCATGGGAAAGAATTAAATCTTCATGAATAACTAATATACAATTATCTAGAGTTATTTCATATTGACTATTTTTAAGCTTCTTAAATTTAACTATTTTCATTATGAATCACCTCTACCTACATTATACCCGGTAAAAAGAAAAAAGACTTAATCTTTTTTTACAAAAATTAAGCCAGCTTCTACTTCTTCCAATGCTCTACCAATATTTTTTTTAGATATATATTCATTTATAGGCATTTGATAATGCTCTGTCTTAGTCATTTCTTTACTACATTTTGCAACAATATGAACTAAAGCATATTTTGAATCTACAATATTTAATATTTTATCAATTGAAGGATAAATCACTTGTATCACCTTTCCCTTTTCTATTTTAAGAATACAAGTAATTGCTTATACTTACAAGTAATATGACAAAATTAGACATTTTTTGACAGTAAAATTTTATTTATATTAATTTTTAAAAATGTAAACTGTTTTTATAAAGGTTCTCATATTTGCTTAGATTATATCTAAAAAAAAGACCCGAAGGTCTATCTAAACTGACAACATGAACCACATTGTACATTACTACATACATTTTCTTCTGAGCATGTATATGCTGGACGATATGTGTGTTTATATACATGGTGATTGATTACCTTAGTATGAATTGGGCAAACATGGGGTACTTCATGAACAAAAGTTCTGTTTACAACTCTTTCTTGAACAGGTCCCATCATTGGTCTTTCTGGCATATTACCCATCATACCCATATTCATGTTATTATCAACATCCATATTCATTTCAATTGTATTATTATCTCCTACAAATTGATTAGTCATTTCATTATCTCTTTCATAACAACGGTCTTGAAACATAAATATTCCTCCTATCTAACATAACATATGAATAAATAGGAATAATGCATATCACTTTTGCCTAGATAATTATTTTAAAAAGGAAGCTTCATTTTACCATTTGACATTTGTTTCATCATAACCTTCATCTGATCAAACTGAGTTAGTAATTTATTTACTTCTTGAACACTAAGACCACAGCCTTTAGCAATTCTAGTTTTACGACTAGCTTTAATGATCTCTGGATGGCGTCTTTCATAAGGAGTCATAGATAAAATTATGGCTTCAGTATGAGGCATAGCTTTAGGATCTATTTTAACATTATTTAAACCCATTTTAGAAGCTCCAGGTATCATCTTTAATAAACTTTCTAAGGGTCCTAGTTTCTTTATTTGTTTCATAGTAGATAAAAAATCTTCTAAATCAAACTTCCCTGATTGCATTTTTTTAGCAGTATTTAAAGCTTCTTTTTCATCTAAGACAGAAGCACCTTTTTCAACTAAAGAAACAATATCTCCCATACCAAGAATTCTTCCAGCCATTCGTTCTGGATTAAAAGCATCTATTCCATCTAATTTTTCAGAAGTACCTATAAACTTAATTGGTACATTAGTTAGATGACGAACAGATAAGGCTACTCCCCCTCTAGTATCACCATCTAACTTAGTTAGAATAACTCCAGTTAAAGATAATTTAGTATTAAAACCCTCTATAACATTGATTGCATCTTGGCCCATCATAGAGTCTATTACTAAAAGAACTTCAGTTGGATGTATACATGACTCTATATTTTGTAGTTCATTCATTAATTCTTCATCTATATGAAGTCTACCTGCTGTATCAATTAAAAGATAATCAAAATTATTTTCTTTTGCATAATTATAAGCGTTTTTTACTATCTCAACAGGATCTTTTTTACCTTCTTCATATACTTCTATATTTAGTTGCTTACCTAATTGTTTTAATTGATCAATTGCCGCTGGTCTATAAACATCTCCCGCTACTAGAAGAGGTTTCTTAGCATAGCTCTTACGCAATAGATTAGCTAGTTTAGCAATAGTTGTAGTCTTACCACTACCTTGTAGTCCTACTAGCATTAATGAAGCAGGGTCCCCCTTAATATTAAGTGGAGAACTCTCTCCTCCTAAAAGAGTAGTTAATTCATCTTTTACTATCTTAACAAATAATTCTCCAGGTTTAATACTCTTACTAACATCTACTCCTAGAGCCTGTTCCTTTACTTTATTAGTAAATTCCTTAACTACTGTATAGTTAACATCCGCTTCTAATAAAGCTAAACGAATTTCCCTTAACATATCTGAAATATTATCTTCTGTTATTCTACCATAACCTTTTATTTTATGAAGAGCACTTTGTAAATGTTCTCCTAAGTTTTCAAACATAATTATCACCAATTCCTCTTTCCCATTATATAATAAATATTTACTTATGCAAAGAAAAAGTATGTTCCCATACTTATAATTACTTTAATGTCCATCTCTTAAAAACATCTGCATTAGCACTTCTAGGTACAGGAGATGGAAGTTCCATATGGACAATTAGAGGAATTTTAAAAGCTGTTCCAAAAGCCATACAGTTCCCTGGTTGTAAAGTCTTTTGCTTTTCTACTATTTCTTCACTAATATTAGGAACCATTTTCTTAATATAATCTATATCCCTAGGATGATTCATTTTAAATATTAAGAAGTTAGAGCACTGAGAAATTACAGTTTCACTTATTTCAACTGGTCTTTGAGAAATAAGATTTAAGATAATTCCATATTTACGCCCTTCTTTGGCAATCCTATCAAAGATATTATAACCTATAATAAATAGATCACTATCTTGTTGAATATAACGATGTGCTTCTTCTAAAAATATATTAAATGGAAGAGAGCCTCTATCTTTTAAATTCTTAGTAAATTCAAAGAGAATTCTAGAATATATTTTAGTTAAAGTCTTAGCAAAGCTATCATCTATATCATCTAAGTTAAAATTAACTATTTGACATTTTTTACCTTCTTTAGTCATAATTAAACTAGATATAAATTCTCTAGTTGTCATATATGTATTACAATCAAAGTATTTAGCATAACTACCAGTAATTAAAGAATGAAGTCTTACTTTAATAGTAACTGCATCACTATAAGTGTTTTCATTTCTTAACCAACCTTCTGATATTAATGTAAAGTTTAGAGCTTTTTCTAAATCCTGAAGAGTGAAAAAAACATTATCACTTGGTTCATAGTTATCTAACTCAGGCTGAATAAAATCTGATATATATTTTGTAATAAGAATGCTTTCAGAAAATTTACCATTTGAATCGATAGTAAAACATTCTCTAAAATTTCTAGTATATCCAATGCCTTGAATACTTGTATCTAAACTAAATTCCGGAGTAGAACAACTATTAATAATAGAAAATATATCATTTCTTTTACTAGTTGCTGTTTCGTTAGAATAAAGTACTGTCATAATAGCTTTAGCAATAATATGGTTTTTATATTCTGTTGCATCCATGTTTTCTTGATTAAAAATACAAACTAATTTGCTCATTCTCTCTATTATGGGTAATTGAGAATGATTTGTAACTCCTAGTAATAGAGCAAAATCATCATTATTAAGTAGCCATAATGGTACTTTTAATTGTTCAGTATTAGGTTCATTATAATTAGTCGTTAAAAATTTAAAATTATAATTAGGATTTATTAAACTGATATCTTTGAAAGAATTAAAGTATTCTCCAGATGAATCAAAGATAAAGAAGTTAGACCGGAAAGGGACAAAACTAGGGTCTATAAAAATATTTTGTAATAACCTTGCTACTCCACAAGATTTACCACTACCACTGTTACCTAAAATAGACATATGGTTACTAAATAAATCATTTATATCGACTCTAATAGGACAATTATCATAAAGAGGACTATTACCTAAAACTATATTAGTTGCTTGTTTAATTCCTACAATGAAGCTCATCTCAGTTTCAGTAACAATTCTAACTGTGGCGGTCAGATTTGGTTTTCTAATTACACCACCAATAAATTTATCTCCTTCTAACTCACCTAGGAAATGAATTTTTACCTCAGTATCAGTTATATCATCAACTTCTCCTAAGATTTTCTTCTTTTCATCCTCAAAAACAACATGAAGATTCATGAGATTAGTGGCAAGAGAAGTACCTTCTTTAACTTTAACTGTAGCTCCTTTATCACTAATATAAGTAATACGATCAAACATATTATTCACTTATTAAATTAAGATTTCTAATTTCTTTTGAAGTTCCTTATCATTGATGGTATTAATTAACTCTCTTAATTTAAGTCCTTTCTCATATAATTTTAAAATAAGTTCATATTCTTCTAGTTTATCTGTAGTATTCTTAAGCTGTCCATGAATAGCATTTCTACTGACTCCATTGTTTTCTGCAATTTCGCTTAAAGATAAATCATTCAAATAATAATCAGAAAAGTATTCCTGTTGTTTAGCAGTAAATAAGTCTCCATAATAATCATATAAATTAATTAAGTATAATTTTCTGTCCATTAGATAAAACCTTCTTCCTACATTAAATCTTTAAATAGCCCGTAAATATAATTTTCTATATCAAATACTTGTAGGTCTTCTTGTCTTTCACCTAAGCCAATATATTTAACAGGAATATTTACTTCTTCTTTAATAGCAAGTACTATTCCACCCTTTGCTGTACCATCTAGTTTAGTTAAGACAATACCTGTAACATTAGTAATTTCTTTAAAACTTTTAGCCTGAGAAATACCATTTTGTCCAGTAGTTGCATCAATTACTAATAAAGTTTCATGAGGAGCAGCAGGGATTAAGTTTGTAATAACTTTATTCATCTTTTCTAGTTCTTTCATTAAATTAACTTTATTTTGTAAGCGACCCGCTGTATCTATTAACACAACATCAAAGTTTTCAGTTTGAGCTTGCTTTATACCATCAAAAATAACCGAAGCAGGATCAGTCTCTTCTTTACCATAAAAAGAAACATCTATTTTTAAGCTCCAATCCTTTAGCTGTTCTACTGCTCCAGCTCTAAAGGTATCAGCGGCTACTAATAAGACTTTTTTACCTTCTTTTTTAAGTTTAGAAGCTAGTTTTGCAATCGTCGTTGTTTTACCTACTCCATTAACCCCAATAAATAAAATAACGGTAGGTCCACTGGGTGCAAAGTTTAGTTTATTAACTAAAACCTCATCATTAACATAAACAATAAATAACTCATCGACAATAATTTCTTTTAATTCATTAGGATCTGTTATATGTTCAAGTTTTACTCTAGATCTAATTCGTTCCATAAAATTCATAACTGTATGAATACCAATATCTGCCATAATTAATATTTCTTCTAAAGAATCAAAATACTTATCATCTATATACTTAGTATTAGTAGTTAATTCTACTAATTTAGAAACAAAATTTTGTCTAGTTTTAGTTAGACCTTTTTCATATATTTTACTAGTAGTAACGGGAGTGTTTTCAGTGATAGTTAAATCACCTATTTCCTGCTCCTTCTCTTTTTGAAAGAGATTTTTTATTTTATTAAATAGTCCCATAATTACTCTCCTTGTTATTCTATAACTGATTTTATTGTAACATATTTAGAAATTTAGTGATAGACAAAATATTAAAAATAGAGTATAATCTACTAAGTTAGTTCTAATAAACAAAATTAACTAAAAAGAAAGGAGAAATTACATGAATAAGGAACCAAATGAAACAAAGATTATTGTTTTAGGAGGTTTAGGAGAAGTCGGAAAAAACATGTATTGTGTAATGCATGGAGACGATATTGTTGTTATTGATGCAGGAATTTGTTTTCCAGAAGGAGAACTTTTAGGAATTGATTATGTTTTACCTGATTTTGCTTTTTTAAAGCAAAACCAAGATAAAATAAGAGCTTTAATTATTACGCATGGACATGAAGATCATATTGGAGGAATACCATTTCTTTTAGCTACTGTTAATATTCCAAAGATATATGCTCCTAACCAAGCTAAAGAATTAATTGCTTTAAAACTTGCGGATAGAAATATTCGTTATGACAACTTATTTGTATATACTGACGAAACTAAACTAAATTTAGGTAGTATTGAAGTAGAATTCTTTAGGACTACCCACTCTATTCCAGATTCACATGGAATAGCAGTTACAACAGAAGATGGGACTATCGTTACAACAGGAGATTTTAAATTTGATTTGACCCCTATAGGACCAATGGCTGACTTACATAAGATGGCTAGAATTGGAGAAAAGGGAGTTGATTTATTAATAAGTGATAGTACTAATGCTTTAAATGAAGGAATGTCTATTAGTGAATCTAAGGTAGATAATGCCTTAGCAGATATCTTTGATAAATATAATAATAATAGAATAATTGTAGCAACTTTTGCATCTAATATTTATAGATTAAAACATATAGTTGAAACTTGTTATAAAAACAATAGGAAAATATGTGTTTTTGGTAGAAGTATGGATAATAATATTCAAATATCTATTAGTGGAGGTTATATTAATCATAAAGAGTTATTTGTAACACCAGAAGAAGCAAATAATATGAAACCTGGAGATGTTTGTTTACTATGTACTGGTTCTCAAGGAGAACCACTTGCTGCTTTATCTAGAATAGCAGAAGGAAATCATAGACAAATTAAAATAAGACCAGATGATGTTGTAATATTTTCATCTAGTGCTATACCTGGTAATGCTTTAAGTATTTCTAGGACTATTAATAAATTATATTTAAAAGGAGTAAAAGTATTTACTAATACTTCTTTATCAGAACTACATACATCAGGTCATGCTAATATGGAAGAATTAAAATTAATGATTAGACTTATTATGCCTAAATACTTAATGCCTTTCCATGGAGATTATAGAATGTTAAAAAGTCATGCTAATGTTGGTATAGAGTGTGGTATTCCAAAAGAGAATACTTTTGTGCTAATGAATGGTGATATTTTAACATTAAGAAAACATGTTATCACTAAGGAAGGTGATACAGTACCCGCTAATGATGTATATGTAGATGGTAACCGTATAGGAGAAATTGGAAGTGCAGTTATCAGAGATAGAAAGATTATGGCTAGTGATGGAATATTAGTAGTTATAGCTAATGTTAATATAGAGAAGAAACAATTACTTATTAAACCTAATATTACTACTAGAGGATTTGTTTTAATTAATCAAAATGAAGAATTAATTAGAAAAATAGAAGATTCAGCTGCTAATATAATTAGATTTAAGTTAGAAAATAATTCATCTTTTTCTGATATAAAGTCGGCTCTTATTACAGAGTTAGTACCATTTATACAAGATTTAACTGGAAGAAGACCTATTATATTACCAGTTGTATTAGATATAAAAAAGTAATAGATTAAAAATATTACACATTAAACAATAAATGAGCTAGTCCTTTTATAATAAGGGCTAGCTCATTTTT
>JAVWCU010000031.1:0-12935 GCA_036648855.1 Bacilli bacterium | reverse complement strand
TATGAATGAACACGATTATATAAGTGAAATTCGTAGTAAAGTAGATATTGTTGATATTATTTCTGAATATCTTCCTTTAACACAAAAGGGCAAGAACTTTTTTGGAGTCTGTCCTTTTCATGATGATACTAATCCCTCTATGAGTGTTTCAAGGGACTTACAAATATATAGATGCTTTTCTTGCGGTGCTAGTGGAAATGTTTTTAACTTTGTTATGAATTATGAACATATATCTTTTAAGGAGAGCCTATCTTTATTAGCGGCAAAAGCCGGTGTAGAATTAAAAGGATTTCATGTAACAGAAAAGAGTAGCAAGAACGATATCTTTTATACCATATACAGTTATGCCAACAAATTCTATCAGAATAACTTAAATACTGCCCTCGGTAAAGAGGCTAAATTATATTTAAAGAAGAGAACTATTACAGATGCTATGATTAAGGAGTTTGGAATAGGTTTATCTTTAATGAATATGACTTCTTTAACTCAGTTACTTATTAGTAAGGGTTATGATTTAAAACTTTTAAATAGTTTAGGATTAGTTAGTGAGGATCATGATACGTATATAAATAGAATTATGTTTCCTTTAGCGGATTTATCTGGTAAAACAGTAGGATTTTCTGGGCGAATATATGATGATTCTAAGATGAATAAGTATTTAAATACTAAGGAGACACCAATATTTAAAAAGGGGCAAATGTTATATAATTATCATATTGCCAAGGAAGAAGTTAGAATTAAAAAAACGATTATTGTCATGGAAGGTTTCATGGATGTCATTAGAAGTAGTACGATTGGCTTACGGAATATTGTTGCTTTAATGGGAACTGCTATGACTAAGGAACAAGCTAATTTAATTAAACGATTATCAACGGATATAGTTCTTTGTTTTGATGGTGATGAGGCTGGGATTCATGCTACACTTACTAATGGTGAACATTTTTTAAATATGGGAATTAATGTTCGGGTAGTTAGTTTACCTAATGAAATGGATCCAGATACTTATATCTTAGAATTTGGTCAAGAACGTTTTTTAGGACTTGTAGAGAATGCTATTTCTTACACTGATTATAAGATTAATAGTTTGAGGAAAGACATTAATTTAAATAGTGAGGAGAGTATTGCTAACTATATTAATCGGGTTTTAGAAGAGACGAGCAAAATAACGGATGAGATAAGATGTGAAATTATTCTTAAAAACCTTGCAAAAGAATTTAATATCGGTTATAATACCCTAGAAAAACGATTTGCAACTATCATAAATAAAGAGAAAAGAATAGTGCCTTCAAATAATATAGAAGGAGCACTTCCTTTAAAGGTAAAGAAGAATAAATATGATATTGCAGTTCTAGCGATTTTATACTATATGTTGTATAATGATAAAGTAATTAGAAGATATGAAAAAGAAGGTGTTTTCTTTCCTCATGAGAAAGAACGATTTTTAGCTTCTGAAATTGCTTATTATTATAAGAAATATGGAATAATTCAAATTGCAGATTTTTATACCTATCTGAATGATAAGACCGAGTTAGGGATATTACTAACAGAAGTACTAGGCTTGGGTTTAGAATTAAACTCAAAAGCTCCAATGACTGAAATTGATGATTATTTCAAAGTAGTAAGAGAGTTTAATGTCAACGAAGAAGTTAAGCGTTTGACTAAATTAATTAAAGAAGAAACTGATCCTACTGAGAAAGCTAAGATTGCAGAAAAGATAAGAGTACTAAGAATAGGGAGTTGAAAGACATGGCTAGTGAAATTAGAACAATGGAAGATAGAAAAGAAAAACTAATTAAAATTGGAAAAACTAAAGGTCAGATAACTTATGAAGAATTGGCAAATGAATTAAAGGGTTTAGATATTGATAGTGATACATTAGATGATTTATATAATACTTTTGTTGATATGGGAATAGAAATCGTATCAGAAGAAGGGGAACCTGATGCTACTGAGGCTGGAACAACAGATACTTTAGTTATTGAGGATTTAACTTTATCTAAAGATATTAAGATTAATGATCCGGTTAGGATGTATTTAAAAGAAATTGGGCGAATTAATTTACTTACTGGTGATGAGGAATATGAATATGCTAAACTTGCTGTTGAAGGTGATGAGTTTGCTAAGAGAATGTTAGCAGAATCTAACTTAAGATTAGTTGTTTCTATTGCTAAGAGATATGTTGGAAGAGGAATGTTATTTCTTGATTTAATCCAAGAAGGTAATATTGGACTTATGAAAGCTGTAGATAAGTTTGATCCTACTAAGGGGTATAAGTTTTCTACTTATGCTACATGGTGGATTAGACAAGCTATTACTAGGGCTATAGCAGATCAGGCTAGAACAATTAGAGTACCAGTTCATATGGTAGAGACTATTAATAAACTAGCTAGAATTCAAAGACAATTAACTCAGGAATTAAATAGAGAACCTACAGATGAAGAAATTGCTAAGAAGTTAGGAATTACAATTGAAAAAGTTAGAGAAGTATATAAGATTAGTCAAGATCCTGTTTCTTTAGAGACTCCTATTGGAGAAGAAGATGATAGTCATTTAGGAGACTTTATTAAGGATACATTAACTATGTCTCCAGAAGAGTATGCAACAGTAGAACTTTTAAAAGAAGAGTTGAGTGGGGTATTATTAACTTTAACTGATCGAGAAGAAAAAGTATTGAGATTAAGATTTGGACTTGATGATGGGCAGTGTAGAACTCTAGAAGAAGTAGGACAAATATTTGGGGTTACTAGAGAGAGAATTAGACAGATTGAAGCTAAAGCTTTAAGAAAGTTAAGACATCCATCTCGTTCTCGTAAATTAAAGGATTTTATGACTGACTAATGAAATTAAGTGAGAGATTAGAAGCAGTAGCTAGTTTTATAGATCAGGATAACTCCATTATAGATGTGGGCTGTGATCATGCTTTATTAGATATTTATTTAATTAAAAATAATATGGTTAAGAGAGCAGTGGCTTCTGATAATAAGCAAGGTCCACTTGATCAAGCTATTTTAAATATTAAAGGTGAAAATTTAGAAAACAAGATAATAGTATCTAGGGCAAATGGCATAGATAAATTAGATGATTTAACTGATACAGTAGTAATATCTGGTATGGGTGGATTAAATATGATTGGTATAATGAAATATGCTTATGATAAAATTCCCCAGATTAAAAAGATTGTTTTATCTCCTAATAATGAAGTAGCTAAAGTTAGAAAAGAATTTGTTGAACTTGGTTATTATATTGAAAAAGAGACTCTAGTAAAGGACCATGGGGTAATTTATCCAGTTATTTCTTTTAAACAAGGAAAAGCTCATTATAAGAAAAAGGATTATTTATTTGGACCTTTATTAAGGTTAGAGAAGAGTCCGTTATTTAAAGAATTAAATGAAAGAGAAATCCAGCAAAGAGAAGTTTTACTACCATTATTGCCTAAGAAATATTGGTGGAGGAAGCTAGAATTACAAAAAGAAATAAAAAATAGAATTAAAGAAAGATAATATTTGTCTTTCTTTTTTTTGGTCTTTTAGCTATAATTAGGTTAATGATAAGATGAAAAGAGGTTAAGACAGTGCGTAAATTAAAAGAATCAGGATTTACTTTAATTGAATTACTAGGGGTCTTTGTTATATTGGGAGTTATTTCTTTAATTGCTATTCCTTCATTTACAAGGTTATTAGGGAGATCTGATGCTAATTATTATAAGTCTTTAGATGGTTTAGTAATTAATGCTGCTAAAGATTATTTTTATGATAATAGGAACTTATTACCTAATACGGTAGGAAATAGTACTACGGTGGAACTTAGAAGTTTAGTGAATGCTAAGTATATAGAACAACCTCATAGTAAGAAAAATGATAACTGTACGGGGTATATTAAAGTAACTAAAGCCGATATTAATAAGTATGATTATGTTTCTTGTTTGATTTGTGGAGATTATGTTTATAATAAGAATATTTGTGGGTAAATAAAAAAAAGAGTATTACTCTTTATAAGAAAAACTGGGGATTGTTATTAGAAGAATAATAATTAATACTACTGCTGTTACTATTATTACTGTGATTATTTAATTTCTCAGCTGGTTCTTGTATAGGGTTAGAGGGAGTATCTTCTTTTAAAGCACCCATAACTCTAAACATCGTTTTTGCATTGTTCCAAATAGGTCTTACTTGATTAACTATTGGAATAGCTTGATTAATAAGGCCTAAAGTTTTCTGAGTACCAGTTAAAAAAGAATTAAAATTAAATTTAGGCTTGATACCAGTCAGTAAACTACCAATTCCACCACCAGTTCTAGGAATGCTAGCGCCATAATTAGAATAGGGAAAAAAACCATTTTGATACATAGTAGACACCTCTTTACTTTATTATATGTAACAAGTAAAAAAGTGTTTAAATAATCGGGACAATATGTTATAATTTTTTATAGTAGAGGAGGTTTACTTATGAATATATTTATTAGAACTTATCATATGGTTAAAACTATTATTGATTTACCTATGAAAATGATAAAACAGGTAAAAAATCCTCAAAAAGAAACAGATAATCAAAAAGTAGAGAGAATGGTTGCTGAGATAAAACAAAATACTTCAGGAGTAACTTTAAATAAAGCTGTTGTTAAGAGAAATCGTAATGAGGAATTAGGCCTTAAGAAAATAACTTTTAACTATACAGTTAAGAATGATTTTAATCAGATATTTAAAAGCTCATTTGATGCTTATTCTAAAAGTGAAGTAGAAGCCTTTTTAACTAATGAAGGTTATACTATCTTATTAATAGAGGCTAGAAAATCTTATGAAAAGGATTTATTTCCTCCTAAATTAAAAAATGGTGAATTATCTTTTGCTTTAACACAGCTTTCTACTTATATTAAAGCAGGTATTCCTTTAATAGATGCTGTACGTATTTTATCTAAACAAACAATAAATACGGGTAAAAGGAAGATCTATGAAAGAGTAGTTTATGACTTAACAACTGGAGAAAATTTTAGTGTAGCTTTAGAAAATCAGAGTAAAGTTTTTCCAAGATTGTTGATTAATATGGTTAAAACAGCAGAAATGACAGGAGATTTAGCAGGAACACTTGATGATATGTCAGATTATTATACTTCTATTGAGGAAACTAGAAAACAAATGGTAACAGCCCTTACTTATCCCGCTGTGATATTTGTCTTTGCTGTTTGTGTAGTTTCATTTATACTAATTTGGGTAGTGCCTAACTTTGTATCAATGTATTCAGAAAATGCTGCTCAACTACCGGGTATTACTATATTTACAATGAATGCTAGTGCTTTTTTAACAGATAATTATATTTATATTGTGATTGTTTTATTAGTTATATTATTGATTTATAGTTATTTATATAAAAATATTAAGAGCTTTAGAAAAGGTGTTCAAACTGTTTATATGAAACTACCAGTTATAGGAAATATAATGATTTATAATGAGGTTACAATGTTTACTAAGACCTTTGCTAGTTTATTAAGTCATAGTGTTAATATAACAGATAGTATGGAGATTTTATCTAAGATATCAAATAATGAAGTATATAAAGAGATTATTACAGATACTTTAAGTACTTTAAGTAAGGGTGGTAAAATATCAGAATCATTTAGAGGTAAATGGGCTTTTCCAGTCGTAGCTTATGAAATGTTAGTAACCGGTGAAAGTACTGGACAGTTAGCTTTGATGATGGATAAAGTAGCAGATCATTTCGCTAATTTACATAGAAATGCTATTTCTTCTCTTAAGAGTTTAATCGAGCCCGTTACAATTGCTGTTTTAGCAGTTGCAGTAGGATTTATCCTTTTATCAATTGTTATTCCTATGTTTGATATGTTTACAACTATTGTATAAGAAAAGAGTAGAGTAATTGGAGGAACAGATGAATATAACTTATTACATCTTCTTTTTTATATTTGGGGCAGTGATGGGTTCTTTTTATCATGTGGTAGCCTCTAGGTTATCCATACCAAATGGTTCAATATTAGAACCTAAAAGGTCTTATTGTCCAAATTGTAATCATAGCTTAAAATGGTATGAATTAATTCCCATTGTTTCTTATTTACTACAATTAGGTAAATGTCGTCATTGTCATAAACCTATTTCTATTATGTATATGTTTATTGAGTTAACAACAGGATTATTATTTTTATTAAGTTATCATTCTTTTGGTATATCATTAGAACTAATTATTGCTTTAGCTCTTGTATCTTTTTTATCAATTGTCATTGTAAGTGATTTAAACTATTTAATTATTCCTGATGAAGTTACTTTAACTATCAGTATCATTATTATGGTAGTTAATCTTTTCTTATATGGAATAGGTCCTAGTTTATTAAAATTAGGTAGTGGAATTCTTTTATTTGTTTTTATGTATTTATTAATGAAATTAGGGAACTTCTTATTTAAAGCTGAATCTTTAGGAGGCGGAGATATTAAGTTAATGTTTGTTGTAGGACTAGTAGTTAATCCTTTAATAGGATTAGTAGTTATTTTCTTAGCTAGTTTTATAGCGTTACCCATATCTTTAATCTTATATTATATAAATAAAGAGAAAGTCATTCCCTTTGGTCCTTTTATAATAGTTTCTTTAGTATTAGTTTTCTTTATGAAGATTGATTTAAATAGTATTTATAATTTTTTACAAACTTTAGTTATTCCTATTTTTTAGGATTATAAATATAAGTTTTTAATTATAATAAAAAATAAAAATCTCTAAATTAGGGTTTTTTTTTTGATTGTTTGTTATAATAGGTTTAAGTTTAAAAGAGGTGAAGTATATGACTAATCTTACTATCTTACCTGCTGATATTTATGTGGTTATAAATAAGACGGTTTTAAATGAAGCCGACCGTAAATTAGTCACAATGCTTTATCAACCAATTATTGGTTATACAGCTGTTAGTTTATATTTTACTTTAATAGATGATTTAGATAAAAAAGAAATAATGAGTGAAGATTATACTCATCATCATTTAATGAGTACTATGCAACTTAAATTATCAGATATTGTTATAGCTAGAGAGAAACTAGAAGCAGTTGGTTTAATTAAAACTTATTTTAAGAAAGATCATGTTAATAATTATGTATATTTACTTTATGCTCCTTTAGGGGCTGCAGAATTTTTAAATCAGCCTATTTTAAATGTTGTTTTATATAATAATCTAGGTAAGAAGGAATATGATAAATTAGTTAATTACTTTAAAATACCCCGGATTAATTTAAAAGAATTTGAAGATATTACTAGTAGTTTTCATGAAGTATTTACTAGTGTACCGGGAAATGTTTTAACAGAAAACGATAATATTATTAAGCATAGTCAAAATAGTATTACTTTAGAAAGCAAAATAGACTTTGATTTATTAATTGCTAGTATTCCAAAGAATATGGTTAATGAAAGATGCTTTAGTGCTGATGTAAAAGATTTAATTAATAATTTATCTTTTGTTTATAATATTGATGATTTACATATGCAAGGTTTAGTTAGAAATAATTTAAATGAAAAGGGTTTGATAGATAAATTAGAGTTTAGAAAAAGTTGTCGTAACTTTTATCAATTTGAAGAAAATGGTAAATTGCCAACTTTAGTATATGGTACTCAACCAGAATATTTAAAAAGTCCTATGGGAGATACTTCTAAATGGGCTAAAATGGTTTATACTTTTGAAACATTAACCCCTTATGATTATTTAAGAGGTATGTATAAGACTGGGGAACCTAGTAGTAGAGATTTAAAATTAATAGAAAGTTTATTAGTAGATTTAAAACTTAAACCGGGAGTTGTTAATGTCCTTATTTCTTATATTTTGAAAATAAATAATCAAAAATTAAATAAGGCTTATGTTGAGACAATTGCGGGGCAGTGGAAGCGGCTTAATATAGAAACTGTGGAAGATGCAATGAGAATTAGTGAGAAAGAACATAAGAAATTAAAAAGACAATTTGAGAAAAAGACTAGTCAAGCACCAACTACTTATCAAAATAAACAGCATAAGCAAGAGCACTTGCCAGATTGGTTTGATGCCGAGATAAAGGAACAAGCTCCTGATGAGGCTAGTAAAAAAGAATTAGATGAAATGTTAAAACAATTTTCTTAAAGAATGATAGCACGTATTATTCTTTTCTGTTAGAATATAGGCAGGTGATTATTATGCAACTTAAGGCAGTTGATTTGTTTGAACAAGAATTTATTTCTGTCGGGACATCTAAATTTTATTTAGAAAAATGGACTAATGTTAATAGAAGGTTAGATAATTATTCTTTTAAACCACGAGGTGGTTTATTTGCTTCTGCATTTTTTTTAAATACTTATTATCTTTGTAGTTGGTTAGATTATATAAGGGAACATGAAAGTGCCTCTTTTGGTAAGAATGTTGCAGATGCTATATCTTTTAAATTAGATAAAAGTGCTAAATTATGTTTGTTAGAAAATAAAGAAGATATGGAAGCAATAAGTGATAAATATTCATCAGATTATCACAAAGTTACTTTTTGTCAAAATGATATTCAAGAGTATTATGCCATTGATTATGAAAAATTAGCTTTAGAATATGATGCTGTTTATATTAGTTATCCTTATATTGATAGAAAAGAGCGTATATATTCTACGTTTGGATGTAATACTTTATTACTTATGAATAGTAACTGTATTAAAGATTACCGGTCTATTTCATTAAGTAGGGATGAATATAGTGGAGCCTTTACAGTAGCGGAAATAGGATCTTTAAAGAATATTACTCCACTAGACTTAAATTATAAGTTATTAGAATCAATGACTGATAGTTATATGAGGGACAGTTTAGCTTCTTTAAAAACAGCTTGTAATTATGAAGAATATTTTAGAAATGTTATAAGAAGTAGGGATTTAACTTATTCCTATTTAATAAAATCTAATGAAGACTTAATTAGACAGGTTATTAATAGTAGAGAAGATTTACTTATCCCTGATATTGCTAATTGTTTAGTCATTAACAGATCTAGTCAAATTATTACAGAAGGGTTTAGTAACTATCCAGAATTGTTTAATAGTAAGGCTCCTAAATGTTATAAGAAAATAAATTATGAAGATTAGAGATGTAAACCTCTCTCTTTTTTTATGCTTTTTAGAAGTAATATTTGACTTTTACTGGGAATGATGGTATAATATGCGCAACAAGTAAAGAATAGGCTGTAAGGGAGTCATAAACTATATTTACTTGAAGAATTCTAAGGGGGGATTTGTTATGACAATGGAAATTAAAAAGGAAATAACTAGTTATATCATGTCTATAGTAGCATGGACTTTGTTTTTGGTACTAGCAACTTGTTTTTGGTTTATTCCAAAAAATCAAATGTTAGCATCTGTTAAGGCAGAGAGTATGGCTTATAGTCAAGGAAACGATTCTTTTTATTTAGAAGAGTTGAATGATGGTTTTAAATTAGAAAATGTCTTTCCAACTAGTGATGAGTATGGAAAAACACAAAAGCCATTTATGTTTCAAATAGTAAATAATTTAGGTAAAGAGGTAGATTATAAAATAATTTTTACTAATCAGGTAAATAGTCTACCACATCCAGAAAAGGCTTTGAATAATAATAATTTAAGATATCAACTTATTTGTAATAAAGTAGAAGGACCTGTTCAGAATTTAGCAACTTCAGGTTTAATTTTAATTCAAAATATTAAGGCTAATAGCAAAGATATTTATGAATTAAGAGTTTGGTTAGATCAAGAAGCTGGTAATGAAGCTCAAGATAAAGAATTTAAAGGCTATATTGCTATAGATACAGTAAGTAAGTAGAAAATACTTACTTTTTTTTGTTTGCAAAATTAGCTATTATCTTCTACAATAGTACTAGGTGGTAAATATGAAGCAAATAAGGACATTAATTCAAATGACTAGAGAAGATAAAGATAAGTTAATGCAGGCTTATGCAGGGGCTTTAAGTAATGACAAGTTCAAGAAATTTATTTCTTTATTAAAAATAGAAGATGATTTATTAATGAAATATACTTCTAGGCTAGAAGATGCTTGTTTAGAATATAATAATTGTTCTAATTGTCCAGGGCTTTCAGCTTGTAAAAATATGGAAAAGGGTTTTGTTTTAACTCCTGAACAAAGAGATAAAACCTTGATCTTTACTTATAAGGCTTGTCATTATAAATTAAAAGAAGATAAAGATAAAGGCTATCTTAATAATGTTTATTTATTTGATATACCTAAACAAATTAAAATGGCTTCTATGAAAGATATATATAAAGATGACGCGAATAGAAAAGTTATCATTACTAAACTAGTAACTTTTCTTAAAGATTATAAAAATAAAGTCACCTCCAAAGGTTGCTATCTTAGTGGAAGTTTTGGGTGCGGCAAAACTTATCTTATTGCAGCCTTATTTAATGAACTAGCCAAGGAAAATGTGAGGTCTGCAATAATTTATTATCCGGAATTTCTGAGAAACTTGAAGGAATCTTTTGATACTAACTATAAAGAAAAATATGAAACGATTAAGAAGATTCCGTTATTGCTTTTAGATGATATAGGTGCTGAGAATTTAACCCCTTGGTCAAGGGATGAGATATTAGGATCTATTTTACAATACCGAATGGATGAAGAACTGCCTACTTTTTTCACCTCTAATTTAACTTTACAAGAATTAGAAAGCCACTTATCTTTTAGTACAAGTGGAGTAGATAAAGTTAAGGCTAGAAGAATAATAGAAAGAATAAAGCAATTAACGGATGAAGTTCAACTAGTTAGTAAGAACAGACGGGATAACTAGAATTAATATAAAAATCTTGACAAATATTTAATTTAGAGTATTATTAAATTATATAAAAACTGTGATGAGAAACAATATTTTATTTATTAGCTAAAGAGAGTTTGCGGTTGGTGAAAGCAAATAGTTAGATAAATAAGATTACTATTCTTCTAGTTGGGTCTTAATAGATTCTCGGTTCTTGCCGTTATCAAGTAATTAAGTTAAACTAATGGATGGTACCGTGTTTTGCACTCCTATTATATAATAGTAATATAATAGGAGTTTTTTACTGTAAAAAAAAGGAGAAAAGAAATGTTAAAATTAAAAGAAAATCCAGAATTAAATATGTTAAATCATTCTTGTGCACATTTATTAGCCCAGGCTGTTAAGCATCTATATCCAAATGCTATGTTTTGGGTAGGACCTGTTATTGATGAAGGATTCTACTATGACATAGATTTAGGAGATGTTTCTCTTAGTGAAACAGATTTAGAAGTTATAGAAAAAGAAATGAAAAAAATAGCTAAAGATGGTAAGAGAATTGTTAGAGAAGAGTTAACTAAAGAAGCTGCTCTTGCTATGTTTAATGGAGACCCTTATAAATTAGATTTAATTAATAGAATGGAAGAGGGTACTTTAATTACAGCTTATAGGCAAGGGGACTTTGTTGATTTATGTCGTGGTCCTCATGTTGAAACAGTAAAGGAAATTAAATATTTTCGCCTTTTAAAGGTAAGTGGAGCTTACTGGAAGGGTGATGCTAATAATAAAATGCTACAAAGGATTTATGGTGTTTGTTTTAATAATGAAGAAGATTTAGCTAATCATTTACAGATGATTGAAGAAGCTAAGAAGAGAGATCATCGTAAGTTAGGTAAAGAATTAGAATTATTTATGTTTGATTCTTCTGCTCCAGGGATGCCTTACTGGTTACCTAAAGGTTTAAAGGTTTATAATGCTTTAGTAGATTTTTGGCGTAAAGAACATGAAAAAAGAGGTTATCAAGAGTTTTCAGCTCCTATGTTGAACTCTAGTACTCTTTGGAAAACTAGTGGACATTGGGCACATTATAAAGATGATATGTTTGTTTTAACGGATACGGATGGTATGGAACAAGCTTTAAAACCTATGAGTTGTCCTAATGCTATTTTAGTATATAAAAATAAAATTCATAGTTATAAAGATTTACCACTTCGTTATAATGATGTAGACGCTATTCATAGAAATGAAGGGGCTGCAAGTCTTCATGGACTTCTTAGAGTTAGAGTATTTCACCAGGATGATTCACATAATTTTATTAGACAAGATCAAATATTTGATGAGATTTCTTCTATTATTGAAATAGCTAATTATTTTTATGATATATTTGGATTGAAGTTTACTCCATATTTGTCAACTAGACCAGATGATTATATGGGTGAAATAGCAATGTGGGATGAAGCTGAAGCTAAGTTAACAGAGGTCTTAGATAAAAACTTTACTAGGGATGGTTGGGTTTTAAATCCAGGAGATGGAGCATTCTATGGACCTAAGATAGATTTAAAAATGGAAGATGCTTTAGGTAGAGAATGGCAGACTGGGACTATTCAATTAGATTATCAGTTGCCTGAGAGATTTGATTTAAGTTATATAGATGAAGCTGGAAATAAAGTAAGACCGGTATTAGTTCATAGAACTGTTTATGGTTCTTTAGAAAGGTTTATTGGTATCTTAATTGAGCACTTGGGGGGAGCATTTCCAACTTGGTTAGCTCCAGTTCAAGTTAATGTTATTCCAGTAAGTCCAGAGCATCATGGAACTTATTCAAAGGAAATAGTTGATTATTTAAACGCTAATAATATTAGGGTAGAGTTGGATAATCGTAATGAGAAATTAGGTTACAGAATGAGAGAATCTCAAACTAATAAGGTACCATTTACTTTAATTATAGGGGATTCTGAAGTAGAAAATAAAACAGTTAGTTACCGTAAATATGGGACTAATGAAACTACTACTGTTTCTTATCAAGAATTTTTATTATTTATACAAGACCAGATTGCTAATAAAGTAAGATAGTTTATTAAACTAGGATATAAAAAAGAGGACTTATTTATTATAAGCTCTCTTTTAGATTGTTAATTTCTTTAGTAGTTAAACCCGTTGCTTTTGTTATAACCTCAATATCTATATTAGCCTTTAATAAAGCTAAGGCGG
>JAVWCU010000030.1:0-13035 GCA_036648855.1 Bacilli bacterium | reverse complement strand
TTCACTGGCCTGCACGACAAGAATGGCAAGGAGATTTACGAGGGGGATGTGGCTTTGAATATATATGGCAGAGTGGTAATATGTGAGTGGTTTAGAGGTGGATTTTGGCTTAATGGTGCTCAACATGGTGCTGATTACAATATCCATCTGGTATACAAAGGCATCGAGGTTATCGGCAATATCCATAACAATGAAATTGTAAAATAATGAAAGGGATAAAAGGATTTCAAAAAGGACGTATTGTTAGTCAAGAAACGAGAGATAAAATAGGGCAGGCAAATAATGGCAATTTCTATGGAACTTGTGATTATTGTAGTAAAGTTTATCATACTCAGCAATCACATTATCAAAAAAGAAAAAGACATTTTTGTAGTAGAGAATGTTATTCAAAATATAGAGCAGAATTGTTGCCGAAAGAAGAACAGCATGCGTATGGTACTGGTTATTGTGAGCAAGAACGAGGAAAAAGAAAAAAGGCTCGAACATTATTAAATCATCATCTAAGAGATAATAATATTGAAAGACAGCCTTGTGAAGTTTGTTGTAATCCAAAAACAGAAGCTCATCATGATTGCTATGATAAACCCCTTGAAATTAGATGGCTTTGTTTTAAGTGCCATCGTAAATGGCACAAACTACACGACAATCACGAACTAATAAAATAAATAACAACTAAAAACAAATAATTATGGACAACAAATTTTTCATGGTTTATGTGGAGGGCGAAAATGCCCCCACATTCAAGAGCGAAAGCAAAGAGAGTGCCGAAAAGGGAGCGCAATGTTTAGCCAACATTTTAGGTAAACAAGCATTCGTTATGGAAGCCGATTCAATTATTGAGCCTAACAAAATCAACATCAAGGTTGATTCGTACGAAACTGCACTTGAATATCTTGGTCGTAAAAATGGAGCATATATGTTCAACATTGCAGACAAACACATAAAGGCAATGATGGCGATGTATCAGCTTATCACCATTGCGGAAGCGTGGAATAAAGCAGATGAATTTGTACCTGACTTTGACAACGCTAACCAATACAAATGGTTTCCTTGGTTCAAAAAACAAGGTACTACGGGCTTCGTGGATGCGCATACGCATATGACGGCTACGAATGCGACTGCGGCTATCGGTTCTCGGCTTTGCTTCAAATCGGCAGAACGCGCAACCCAATTCGGAAAACAATTCATTGACTTGTGGAATGACTTCTTATTATTTAGATAATGACAAGTAATATAAATTTTAATTATAGAACTAGAAAATAAATAATAATAAAATATATTCTTATTTACTATTTTATAATATTTAATAAATATTATAAAATAGTAAATAATTCTACGGTCTCAGATTAAAGACCACATGAAATAATATGTCAATATCTATATTGTAAAATATAGACGCTCACGGTACACACTAAGCATTTTAATCTAATGGTGTGTGAAGCAGTTAAGCAACGGACTCTTAGAGATAAAATAATTTCGTCTTAATGATAGCAAGATTCCATAAAGTAGAATTGGTATTATTTATTAATAATTTAAAACATAAAGATAAAAATATATATTATTAGGAAAATCTCTTTTATTATTTATAATTAGAATAGTATTAGCTTTATAATTAATAAGTTTATAAGAATTTTTATAAAATATATTTAAGCAATATTTTAGTATAGAATATTTATAATTATATATATAAGTATTTTCGAAAATATGAAAACTAACTTTATTATAAAATAAATAAGTAATATTCGTGCCTTGAGGTTGTTAGTACGTCCCTCTGCAGATAGAAAATACTTTATGTTCACGTGGCGCAATTGGTAGCGTATCTCCCTGATATGGAGAAGGTTATAGGATCATACCCTATCGTGAACACTAAGAAAGTATAGTTTTTAATTAATTAAACTTACTCTTTTTTATAGATCTCATATCTAAATCGATAAATATACGACTTCTTTCTTTTTATCTACTTTAATAATAATATATAAATATCATAAAAGTATCAATTGGTTCTATAGAATATAATAGTAACTAAACATCTATTATTTTTTACTACCATAGTAAAAACTATAAAAATATTATTGTAGTATATAATATTCTTGAACCAGATATTATCGATTCAAGAGCTTTTGAAAAAAATATTAAATAAATTAAATGACTATGGTTTTAAAAATAAAAACTATAATAAAAATAATCTTAGTTATTATCTTAATGTTTAGTGTCGAATATAGAGTAATAAACCCTAGCGTTATAGTTAGGACAATAGAATAGTCTAAAAATTTACATTAAGAGAATAAGGTATTATAATTATAAATTTTAAAAGTTTTGAGATATTGGTGTTAGTGATAGCATATGTGGCTTCCAATCACAAGGGAAGAGTTTGAATCTCTTATATCTCTCAATTCTAATTAATAATCAATAAATTAAATTAAAAATTTTACAAATGATATATTTACAAAGTATACTTATAAAAAGAATTTAAGTTATATAAATAATACGAATGCATTATTTCTTAACATAATTTAGAAAATTATTTTGTTCTAAATATTGCTATAGTAATATACAGGGATAACGCGTAAGGGATGACCGCACCAGTCTTCTAAACTGGAACTTGAAAGAGTTTTGGGGGTTCGAATCCCCCTCCTTGTACTAATTTAATAAGCTATAGATTAAAGTTCTATCTAAGATGTTATAAATTAATATAATATTTTAAATAAATAGTGGATTATGGAATTAGTAAATTTTGAAACCGCTAAATTAATAAAAGAGAAGTGATTTAAAAAAGATTGTAATTATCATTATTATACATCTTTACTTAAATATAAAGCTTCTAATACTACTTAAGAATTAGAATATAATAGAATAATTCCATATTCTTTTAATTCTATATCTTCCTTACCTAATAGCGTAGATGCCTCTTATTACTGTTAAATAATAGATTGATTTAGAGAAAAATATAATATTCATATTGAAATATTGTATGATTATAAATATGATAATACTTCATATCATTATACACTAAGACATATTAATAAAACGCAAAGTAGATTATGGGGTAAAGAGTATAGTACTTATGAAGAATGTGTAGAGGCCACGATACAAAAAGTACTAAAATTAATTTAATATTATGATATATATTATAATAATAATAGTACGAATTAGTATAGTTTTTATTTGTTCTAGTTATGCAGAAAAAAATAATATTCCATTTCCTCAATACCTAGAAGAGGTTGAAGATTATGGTAACAGTAGTTATTGGGATTAATTATAAATTATATGAAAACTTTACTTTGGGTAGATGATGCACGTAATCCATTAGAGGACGATTGGCTAAATTTTAGTCCTATTGGTAGAAGCTGTAAAGTAATATGGGTACAGTCTTATCGGGAAACTATTAATTATCTTGAAAATGAATGGCCAGACGCTATTTGTCTAGACCATGATTTAGGAGAAGAATTTACTGGATATGACATAGCTAAATATATTATAAATAAAGTTCTAACTTCAAATAAATTTCTTCCAAAATTTGCAAGTCAATCAGCAAATCCAGTTGGTAGAGAGAATATACTAAAATTATTTAATAATTATAAAAATCATATAAATGGTTTATAATTCAAAAACAAATACAGTAGATTGAGAATTGTTAAGAAACACACAAGAGTTTATAGATCTTATGGATACTCCACAAAATATTCTCAATGATACGGAGGGTAGTGTATATAAACATACGTATTTAGCTACTCAGTATATGATAGACTATATTAATAGAGTTAAAGATCCTAAATATAAAGATACTGATTATAGAGATATTTTAGTATATTCTGTATTACTTCATGATATAGGAAAGCCTAAAGCCACTAAAGTAGGTGATGATGGACTTTATCACTGTATGTATCACGCTACTATAGGTGAAGATATAGCCAGTATTTTCTTAAAAAGATACGCTTCTGAAATAATAGGATATAAGAAAAAAGTAATTCTTCAATTAGTACGATATCATATGCATCCTTCTTATATATTTAAGAGACAGAATCCTTCTAAACTATTATTAAGCCTCGTCAATAATTTAGAAATAGATTTTGAAGCATTACTCTTATTAAAAAAATGTGATTGGAAAGGAACTATGGTTAAAAACCCACGTAACTATAAAAAAATACTAAAAAAAGCTCAAGAGCTTTATTATAGTGTCTGTAGTTATCCATCTGGTACTAATGTAATACTTAAGAAAATAAAAGATATTACTGGTAATATTTATCCTAAGAATATTAACATAGGAGATACGTTTAAAGGAATACTCACTCATCCTATAACAAAAGGAATGCGTACATCTTTAGGTTTTAGATTTTCAACATCTCCAGTAGATAAAATCATAGATAAAACTCATTTTCAAACACAAAACTCTATATATGAAATTATAAAGATTAAATAATAAAACGAACTTAGATAAAACTCACAAACTCGTAAAAACTCTAGGAGTAGCAGATAAAAAATTACTCCTATAGAATCTTTATTTTCTGAAGCTTTAGTTAATTTTGAAGAATCTGGAATTAAATATCTAGGAATAGTTATATGCTCATGAATTATGGCATATACAACGCTTAAAGAAAAAGTTAATAAATGTATCGCATACGCTAATAATACTTTTCCATATTTAATATCTAGAATAGGGGTACCGACACAGACACACTTTAAACTTTCAGATTATATAAGATGGATATAGTATTACAAAATGTGAAGATTTACAAAAAATTATTTTTTAAATTGAAATAGTGTTTGAAATATTTTTTAAAAATACTAGAAATTTATTAATTATAGGACTATACCGTCCTATTTTTTATTTTATATTATGAGTAAACTTATTCGGGAAAATCAACTGGATAAATTTTATAAGAAAGAAGATATAAGTGTTCGTTCTTATAAAAAAAGAAAAATAGTAAAATTTAAGGAACATAATGAACTTAAGAAAAAATAACTAAAAATTTAAAAATGACTTATGGACTAAATGATATTTGCCTCATTCCTGCTAGAATTAGTAAAGTAGAACATAGGAGTGAGTGTAATTCATATAATGGAGATGGGATGCTGCCACTATTTACAGCACCTATGAATTCTATACTTGATGAGAATAACTATCAAAGTTTCTTAAAAAATAAGATTAATACAATTATTCCAAGAGGAATATGCTATGATATACGTTGGAGACTATCTACTAAAACATTTATAGCTCTCGGGTTAACTGAATTTAAAACGTTTATAAGAGACTTTACAATAATATTTAACACTACGGATGATATACGATACGTATGTGTTGATATTGCCAACGGTCACATGAAAAAACTTCTTGATCTATGTAAGGAAGCAAAGTTAGCTTTTGGAGGCAGATTACTACTAATGGCTGGAAATATAGCTAACCCACAAACTTATACTGATTATTCTATGGCTGGAATTGATTTTGTCAGAGTTGGAATTGGAGGCGGATCAGCTTGTATAACCTCTGCAAATGGAGGTATACATTATGCTATGGCGTCTTTAATTAAAGATATTGTAGATGTTAAATGGAATATTCAAAAAGCTATAGAAGAATCTAGAGTATTAAGAATTGACTGTAAATATCAAAGTCTTCCTCTTATTATAGCAGATGGGGGATTTAATAGCTACGATAAAATTATTAAGGCTTTAGCATTAGGTGCGGACTATGTTATGATAGGTAAATTATTTGCTCAATGTGAAGAAGCTTGTGGAGAAGTAATATATGGCTATAATCTAAATCCTAGAGAATTAACATATAACGAGCATAAAAAAGAGTATGATAGTAAGTATAGATATTATTATGGTATGTCTACTAAAAAAGCCCAGTTAGAAACAAGAAATACAGAATTAAAGACCTCGGAAGGTATTGAGATAATTATTCCTATTCTCTACACTTTAAATGGGTGGTGTGAAAATTTTATTGATTATTTAAGATCTATGATGAGTTATACAAATGCATTAGATCTTATTGAATTTAAAAATTCCGAATATAAAATAGTAAGTCCCTCAGAGTACTTAGCATTTTATAAATAAAAATATTAAAAAAAATTATTATGTTCAAGAAAAATGATGTAGTTATTGTAAAATCCCTTAAAACATTACTTGAGGAAAATGTATTGTGTATTGCTGAGGATTTAGGAAATGTGTATTGTAATAAAGATAAGAAATATGTATTATTTCCTGATTTTCAGTTCTTTGATAAAGAATGCATTATTACCGACGTAGATACTAATGATGCTGATATTCCATACTTCTTATCAGTTGGAATCTGGGTTCCTGAATTTATGATCACTTCTAAAGTTGCTCCAAATCCTTTAAGGAATTTAGTTGAAGAAATACTTATTGGCATTGACCCAAATAAAGTTATTATAGAAGAGAACAAAGACGTAATATATATTAATAAGTTTAATAATAAACCTTTTGGTAAATTATTTATAAAACTTATCAAGCTTGATAAAAAGATTGCTGAATTCTCAAGTACTTCATTTAGTAAGCTAAAGAAACACGAGCTACAATATATTGCTAAAACCCTTCAGGATAATGGAAGACAGATTATTGATTATAATAAATTAACTCAAAAGAAACTTTCTACTTATTGCTATATTGAGACAATAGAGTTATAAATGTTTAGATTACGTATTTTTAGTCCAAATGCAAGTTGTGCTCCTCTACGTAGTATACCTTTTAATCAAAGGGTATTACTACGTTTAGGTAGTACTACTCCACTAGTTTCTAAGTATAAATATTTAGAATTAAATACTATTAATGGAGTCAAAACTTCTGCAAATAAAATTACTATGAAAAAGGCTTTTGACGCAGCTAAGATCTCTCATAGTGAATGGATAACCTCAAAGAATATAAATGATATTCGTAAATTTTTTCATATTCATAAGATTCTAATTGCAAAACATCGAAATTCATCGCAAGGGAAAAATATATATTATGTAGATAATATACAATCCCTAGAGAATCTTTTTACTACGATAAATATTAAAGATTTTGTATTTGAAAAATATTATTTTTATTCTTTAGAGTATAGAGTTCATATTGATGTAAATCATGGATGCTTCTATGCTTGTAGAAAAGTATTAAAAGATGATGCGGATATACAATGGCATAAACATGCTAATAATTCTATATTTGTCCTAGTGACCAAAGAACATATACTTCCCGAATGTTGGGAAAAGATGATTTTAGAGTGTATTAAAGCACTAAAACAAATGCAGCTAACTATAGCATGTTTTGATATATTGTGTAGTAATGATCGTTATATTATTTTAGAAAGTAATACAGCTCCTTCTTTAGCTTCATATGGTATAACTTACTATGGCAATCATTTAAAAAAATATTATGATTTTAGATTTTAGAGGTAAAGAGTATGTATGTAGATATTTTACTGGTAATAAATATGTAGATACGATATGTTTTAGTGATGGATATTTTAAAAAGATATACAACAACTATGTATATTCGACTTATATATGGCCTAAAGAAGATCAAGACCAGCGTAACTATTGTCCTTTTGATAAGAAGACGCTACTTGAATATTTTATAGAGATTTCTAAAATTTTAGGATTTAAATTAATATCTCTTTCTGAAACAGAACATTTATATAAACTTCAAATAAAATGTGCTCCAGACCGTCGATATTTTATTTATGTATCAATGTGCATTAGATATGTATATGAACATCCATTTGCTTTTTATTTATATGCCGCTTGGCAGAATAAACATAATTTTCCAGAATTAGATATTATTCAAATAATGCAATTTTACTTAGCCGTAGTTTTTAATGGAGCGAGATGTCACTGCCCTGGAGAGTCTAATTTTACTTTTTATAATATTAATTCAAAATGTCAATTTAGTAATATAAGGAATAATTTTAATAATGTTGAGAATTTTTATTTACTAAGAACAAATCATATACATTTAGATAATATTCTTTATCAAATAAATACTAAACAACTTCCACAAATAGCTAGTGGAATTAACTTTATTGTAAATAAATATTATGACGAAAATAAAAAAAGTATATGTCGTTGGTAATCAGTATAAGTACACTAATTTTATAAATAATTATAGTCTCGTAAATAATATTGAAGAAGCTGATATTATTATTTTCACTGGTGGAGAAGATGTTGATCCTTCATTATATAACTGTAAAAAACATTTTACAACGTACTCTAATATAGATAGAGATAATGCTGAGATTAAAGAATTTAAAAAAATCAAAAATAATCAGTTAGTAATTGCTATATGTCGTGGCGCACAATTAATGTGTGTTATAAATGGAGGTAAACTTATTCAGGATGTATCCAATCATTCTATTAGTTATACACACCAAATTATTGAGTTTAGTACAGATAAAATCTATGATATTACCAGTACTCATCATCAAATGCAATATCCATTTAATATTCCAAAAGACTATTGGACTTGCTTATTCGCAAGTAATAATATACACTCCCTTAAATATCTAGGTGATGGTATAGAACCTCCTGAATATGAGCCTGAAATTGTTTTATATCACACTCCTAATAAACCTAAATGTCTCGCCATACAAGGTCATCCTGAATATATGAACCATAAATCTCAAATTGTTATTAGACTAAATGAAATAATTAATAATTTACTAAATAATGAAGATTAAAAATGTAACAATTGGGGCAGACCCTGAATTATTTATTTTCAATACGAAAACAAATAAAGTTGTGTCTGCAATAGGTATTATTCCAGGGAAAAAGGGAACTTCATATACAAAAGGAATGCCTGAAGGTTTTGGAGTAGAGCTTGACTGTATTCTCGGAGAGTTTAATATACCTCCCTGTACTTCAGAAAATGACTTTGTAGGAGCTATTAAATATATGAAAGAATGGATTCGTAGTTGGATTAAACACTATGATTCCGATTTAGATGTTCGCTGTGCCGCATCTATGGATGTCCCTGAAGATCAATTAAAAGATTCACAAGCTCATGAAATTGGATGCATGCCTGATTTTAATGCTTATACCGAAAGAGAAAATATTAAACCAGAGCGCTATCTAAATAATAAGAGAGTAGCAGGAATGCATATTCATCTAGGATATTCTAATCCAGATATTGATACTTCTATCAAATTAATAAAATTCTTTGATCTTTGCTGTGGAGTTCCATCTATACTTTATGATAGAGATACCTTTAGACGAACTCTCTATGGTAAAGCTGGGAGTTTTAGACTTCCTAAATATGGAGCTGAGGCAAGATGCTTAAGTAGTTATATGCTTAATGATGAATATCTTCCTTTAATATATAAACAAACAATGCTTGCTATAGATATGATTAATGATGGATTTCCTCTTCCAGAAAGTGATTTAGTTCAGAAATGTATTAATACATCTAATAAAGTGCTTGCTGAGCACATAATTAAATTATACGGAATATGTGTGGACTAGCTGGAATTGTTTCTACTAATAAGGCACAATTTAATGTAAATCATTTTAATATTCTAGGTACTCTTAACGACGAGCGTGGAGGAGATAGTTGTGGATATTTTATAGATAGAAAAGTCGAGTATGGCCTTAATACTAAAGAAATGTTTAGAAACTTTACAATAGAAAATATTTATCCTAAATCTGCATCTATTGCTCTTTTACACTGTCGAAAAGCTTCTCCAGGATATGCTATAAATATAGCTCAGGCACAGCCAATTACTATTATGAGAGATGGGGAAATTAAGTTTGTATTGATGCATAATGGAACAATTTCTAATATTAAAGCTCTAGCTATTAAGTATCTTCCTAATATAAATACTTATAGCATGTCAGATTCTCAAATTATGGCAGAAATTATATATGATTCTGGATATGAAGTACTTAATGAGTATGAAGGATGTGCGGTATTTATAATAGTTGATTATCGTCAGAATACTCCTGAATTATTAATATTTAAAGGCTCTTCTATTTTTAATGACGCTAGAACGAAATCAGAACGACCGTTATTTTATATGATTCATAATGATAAATTTTATTTTTCATCTATGTATTATCCTTTATATTGTATTAATAATAAAAAACTTATTTATGACTTTCCTATTAATCAACTATGTAAAGTTAAAAATACTAAACTTTATAAAGTTAAAGAGTTTGATAGAACTAAATTAAAAAATAATATTTCTATAGGTACTACATATATGTATAAACCTCTAGCAGATAATATTAATCCTTATAGTATTATATATAGTAATATCTCTGGACTTTATTTAACTAATGGCGTTAATGCTCATGGGGAGTATACTACGTATCCTTCTGGATATATAGTAGATACTCAGTATGCATGTAATTCTATCTCAACACAGACTCTTTATTTCTTTAATGGCCGTTTATTATATAATAAAGAATGTTTTGATTTTCTTAATACTATTAATGCCTTATTTGAGAATGGTATATTACTAGATTATTGTCCAGAAGTTATAGATTATTTTGCATACAGCCCAAGAATTGTAGGTACTAAACTTATGAGTGTAGATGAAAATTTTAATTATATAGAGTATAATAACGATAGTTATGTTATATTATTTATGAAAAGTACTCAAATTACTATTAAAAATAATAAAACTACCCAAGTATATATATATCCTTTATACGCTTTTAAAATTTTTAAGGAGACTTCAAATAGAGTGTTCTTTAATTTTGAAGAATTAGAGTCTCTTGTTATAGCCTTTATAACCAATAGATTAGCAAATAGCGATGCAATACAATAATACAAAGAAATGTTGGGAAACTAATGATATATCTACAAGAGGAATTATTTATATTGATGCCTTTTATATCGAGCTTGGATATTTTAATAAGAGCCAACTTAATATACCAATCATGTTTCGTGGTGGAATTATATATCTTGATTTGCTAGAACACTGTTCTATTCCTATATATTGGTGTAATAATGAATGCTGTTATTCTATTGATTCTGCTAATGCAAATAACATTATAGCAGTTTCTAAACATATATTTAATTATCCTATTGAGCAGTGTTATAATTTTTCAAAATTAGATTTATCTCCAAGAAAGCTTAAATTTGAGGTAGACCCAGAATTTAAATATATTTCTAACTTTACTTTTGGTATAGAATATGAAACATGCGGAGGAAATATTCCATGGATTAGTTGCTTAGAAACGAATTTAGTTCCACTATATGATGGATCTATTTCAGGGCATGAATATGTAACTTTTCCAATGACTTCTTGCGATTTACCTATTATTAATAAACATTTAGATCTACTTAAGTTCTATACTGAATATGATTTAAATTGTTCATTACATATCCATTTTGGTGGATTTCCTATCATATATCATAAGATTGAGAGACTATGTAAGGCTTGGTATTATTTTCAGTCTAATTTAGAGCACTATATACCAGCATGGAGTTATTATGTAGAAATGTATAAAAATAATGGTAAAGCATATAATAAACCTTGGAATAAACTTACTACATTATCTACATTTTACAAAAAATATACTTGTCGTACCTATACTGATGATAATTGTTTTAATATGCCTAATGCGTATGATATTAATGAGGAAAAAAAATGGGAAGTTAAAGGAAGATATTTTAATATGAATATCATGCATTTAATCTCTGGTAATAGTCATAAAACTGTTGAGTTTAGATTTTTAAGACCGACAACTAATTATTATGAGATTAAGTGGTATATACTTGTATTTAGTGCTTTTCTAACATATATTATAGACACTAAGAATATAAAATATAACAAATGTACAGTTAATAAAGTTATTGACCATACCTTTCCAAAAAATATAGCTAATAAACTAAAAATAGAGGGAAGAAAACTTTATCATCTTCATAAAGTCCAAACGGCAAATAAAGATTTTGCTGGAATTAATGATGAATTAAAAGATATATATCTTACAAAAATACATAATTTTAATATGTAAGTTTGTTTACTATTCAGATTTTTATTACCTTTGCTGTATAACTAAAGGTAAAATGCGCCTGACTCTAAGAGAGGGAGGAATCTTCAAAATTCCTATGCTGTTGGTCCAACTTCAGCCCTGTGGTGGCGGTAACTACCAGGCGTGCATAATTAATTAATAATCAGGATAATAACTATGATATCTTCAGAACAGTGAATTAAAGCAGTTAAAGAAAAATGGCATTATTATTATGATTATTCTAAAGTAGAATACAAAGGATCTAGGAATAAAGTTTGCATTATATGTCATAAAAAAGATAAAGATGGAAACGAACATAGGAAATTGTGACAGGAAGCTAATAGCCACCGATCACATGATAAAAGATATCTAAAATGTTTTAAACTTTATACTAAAACTACAGAACAATTTATAAATGATTGTAATAAAGTTCATGAAAATTTATATAAATATTCAAAAGTTGTTTATATAAATAATTATAGTTATATAGAAATAATATGTAATAAACATGAAAGTTTTTATCAAACTCTAAGTAAACATTTACAAGGATGTGGGTATCTTAAATATAATTTAAGCTCAAAATATATATTAGATGCAAAAGAGTAAATTAATATGGCAATTTTAGTACATAAAAATATCTATGATTATTCTATGGTAGTTTATATAGGATATTATAAGGAAGTTACAATTATATGTCCTATTCATGGATAATTTAATCAACGTGCTTCTGCATATCTTCAAGGTCAAGGTTGTCATAAATATATATTAAAATCACAATATAAATTATTTAATCCGCTACAACTAGACTTTCCAAATGAAAATTTTATATGAGAGTATAAAAGTAACTAATTGTGAAATCAAAGAATTGATATATTTATGCCTAAATATAATATAGCAATAGAATATGATGGTATACAACATTTAATACCTATATAGTATTTTGGATGGATTTATAAGTATAATAGTAATATTATTTTAGATACTTTAAAAGAAAAAAAATGTCTTAAAATAATGTTAAGTTATTACATCTTAAGTATAATTATAATGAAACTAACTATAAAGAATTTATTACTAAAATTAATAAGTT
>JAVWCU010000029.1:0-13474 GCA_036648855.1 Bacilli bacterium | reverse complement strand
TTACTATCTCTATAGTAATATAATTTATAAGTTTACAAGTATTTAAACTTTTTAATTAATTTATCTTATATAAAAAACTAAAAGCCCTTTTCCCTATTTATTACCAGTCATTTCATCAGATAACTTATTCCAAATATCAAATAATGATTCAATATTAATATCAACCAATCCCTCTATATCTAATTCTCTAGTCAAATCCCTGCACAAACTTAAAGCCTCAAAACTACTAAAAGTGATTTCTTTAGGTCTTATTTGTCCCTCATTTAAAAATCCAAGAACTTTATTAGCTAAAGACTCCTTCTCCTCTTCCCCAAATATATCTAACCCAATAATCATACCTGTTTCTCTATTTTCAATAATTAACACTAAAGGATAAAATTTTCCTGATTCATTATTCATATATACAGGAAAGTAAAATAAACCTACATTATAACTACCATTCTTCGAAAAAATTAACAATTTATTAACTGATTTTTTATTAAGATCAACTACTTCTAAATCAACTAACTTATCTACCGGAAAGTTTTCCTTTCTATGACTAATATTCCCCTCTGGAGAAAAAGTAAAAGCATACATCTTTTCTAAATCAACAAATTCTGTTACCTTTAAACATTTATCCTTAAAATAATTTGCAATCTTAATTATTTTTTCTATAACTCCAATTAAAAACTCACATTCCTCATCTGTTGCAACTCTATATACCTTACCTCTATCCAATCTAATAATTGTATCATTAGTATCTACCTTATTCTTTTTTAAAATCCTTGCTTCTTCCTCTGTTAACATGCAGTCCATTTCATCTAAACAAATTTTAAACCCATCTGCCCTAACAAACCTATCTGGAGAATTAGCATATTCTCCATAAACCATATTTATCTGTGTAAACAGTTCTTCTTTATTCTTAAAAATTATTAACCCTAAATCCACCCCTGCATTACCTAATATTAAAACATACACATCTTCTTCTTTGTTTCCTTTTATTTTTAAAATATCTTCACCACTTACAATTTTCCAAAATTCTGTTTTCTTATATTCCTTTAATAATTCTAAAACCTTAATATAGTGATTCATCGTACACCTCTTTCTTTATGCCTATACTATACTACCATTTTACTAAAAAATCCATTAAAAAAAGAAGACCATACCACTATGAATCTTCCTCGGTTAAAATTACTTCTAACCATTATATTTTATTCATCTAATTAACATTTATTCTACAACTAACTCCATTCTAAATCTCAAACTATCAGTTCTCCTAAATGAATAACTCTTAGAATTAATAACTACCTTATCCGTGAAATTTCTATAAGATAAATCTTTTAACTCCCCATAATCAGAAAATCCATCAACAGTAGTCTTAATTAAAATAGAATAAACTCCTTTTTCTAAAGTCCCAATATCTATTCCCCCATCAAACCAAGCTCTTGTTTTATCTTTACCATCTGGTACCTTTAAATCAACTAAATAATCCCCATTATTAATAGAACCTACCTCACTACTATATCTAGCAAAAGTTTCAACATTTTCTAAAATAATTTCTCTTTTAACGAGTTGTTTATCTCCATAATTAATTCCCACATTATGAGAAGTTCCTCTTATTTGCAACTTGTTATTCATAAATTTAATTGTTTCAAAGAGATTAAACATCTTATCCGTAGTAGGTGGAATATCATTAGCAATCAACCCCTTATTACGAATAGAAATATCCAAAGGTCTACTCTTAGTATAATAATTCATTTGGAATAAATATCCTCGGTTATTTAACCCTTCTGCTTTTCTAGTCATCTCACCATATACTAAGTTTTGATATAACTCTCTAGATTTATATAAACCATTAACTACTTCTATATAAGCAATATAATCCCCCTCTGGAACACTTGTCAAATCAATATTACCTTTAAACCAACCTCCATTATAATTATAAGGCTTATCATCATCTATATTAGAGATTTCATAAGGATATCCCGTCTTCCATTGTGCTAAAGAATAAGTATATTCTTGCTTAGTTAAAGTATTATATAAAATAAAACTATGCTTAATATTATTACTCTGGCTATTATCCATTCCTACTACTCCAAGAAAACCTGCTACCTCAAAAGTATCTAAGTTAACTTGTTTAAAAGACTTATAATCAAATAAACCCGGTCTTAATTTAGGCTCTACTACTCTAACTGAAATTGTCTTAGTAACACTTACTAAATCTATATCACTAACTTCATAAGTAACACTATATGTACCTATTTTATTAATATCTACATTATTAGCTATAACTTTTATTCTACTAGTTATATCCCCATTTTCCAAGTCTTTAGCCCGAGCATAAAGCAAAGGATTAAAAGGATTACCTACTGAAATATCTATGTTATTAGCCTCTATTTCTGGAGGATAATTAGTAATAGTAGTCATGATAAAGTTCTGATCACTATCAGTAGTTACAAGCCAACCCTCACCTCCATCAAAAGCAATTCTTGTCCATGGAGTCCCATTTACCACCTTGTTCTCTAAAACAGCCGCATATGTTCCCTCATGTAGCATACTAAAAGCTGCTCCCCCCGGAGATCTTCTAATATTAGCTCCATATCCTACCCGATTATTTAACATATCTAATCTACCATAACTCATTGTCACAAAATCAATATCTTCTTGATTAACCCATTCATTATAACCATTTCTATAATTAGCGGATATTAAATAAGACTTTGTATTAGCATTCTCATCATAAGCTTTCTCATATACCACTACTAATTGATTCTGATTCCAACTTCTACCACTTAAACTAAGTAAAGAAGCATCATGATACAATTTAGTATTATTATTTTTTATTCTACCTATTTTAGGAGTTAAAACACCCCCACTCATATAAGTTTCATATTCATACTTAGAAGTAACATATTCTGTAACTGCATTTGGATTCTTAATTGGATTCTCATTTATTTTAGTAAAATAAGCAGCCGGAACATAAACATAATTATTTTGCCAATTATAAAGAGGAGGATTACTACTATTATAATTAATGTAATTATGATTACTATCAATATTTACATCACTCATAATTTTATACCATAAAGTACTTCCCTCAACCTCTTGACCCTGCACTTCCTCTAAAATAAGTACTGGAGACCCATTTCTACCATAATTATAATAAGGTTCCTTAGAAGTTGCATTAATTGTTGAAATACGGTAATTAGTAGCTAAACTAGGAATAGAGCTAGGATAAATCACTCCATCTTTACTTTTAACCGCAACTTGATAATAATTATAATCCTGTAACCCATTTGTTGAATCAAAACTATAGTAATTAGCCGCAGCTTTTTCTCCCCAATAAGGATCACTTGCATACTTAACATTAGCCCCCATAGCCTTATTACCTAAATGTCCACCATAAAATCTATAATCACTAGCAAATGTATAACCATATGTTAAATACTTATAAGCATGAGCTTCTATCCCCGCTCTAACCGTTGCATATCCACTAGCCGATGCCCCTGGACTACTATCATAAGCACTATGTCCAAAAACATTATACTTATCCGTTGAAATTAAACTCTTACCATTAGCTGATTCATTCCTTGCAACTGATAACATTAATAAAGCATTAGCGCCATATAACTTCTCTGCTTGATAAAAAGCATATCCTGTTCCATATAACATTGAATAATCATAACCTAGTTTATTAAACAAATTAGCTAAATACTCATCAATATCCGTTCCTGAATAATTAGTTTTAGAATGATGAGGTAAATATAAATAATAATTATAATAAGGTTTATTCACATTAACTGCTTGCTGAAAATTACCATTCATATAATCTATTAGCATTGTTTTTATATCTCTATAAAAGTATATTCCATCATAACTATAATAACTACCAGGTTCTAACATACTAGGTTTAGGTCCATATGTAATTTGATTAGAATAACTATCCCCATATATATTAGCTGTAGTATAATGTGTAATAGTATCAGTTACTACATATTTAGTCGTTGACTTAACCCAAGCTAAAGGAATAATATGATAAGCCCTAGCAGAATCTTCTATCTTCCTAACAAACCCTGTAATACCCCCAATTCTAATCTTTATTCTATAATTCTCTGGATTAACTCCTAAATAAGCTGCATCCCCTGCTCCATAAGAAGGATTCCCATTAATATAAGTATAAACAGTATTATCATTACTACTTCCACTGTTTAAAATATTTGTATTACTTGAAATATTATTTTTATTTAAAGAAGCAATAGCGTACTTAGCGTCCACTATAACTGTCATACCACCATCTCTTTGTAAAATAACCAAATTATCATTATTTGTAACATTCATCACATTCTTAGCTTCTTGATAACTACCATAACAACCAACATTCTGTAAATTACCATTGTTAAGTGCCTCTGCCAATTCGTAAAGTGGACAAACTGTCCTTGCCTCTATTTCTCCATAAGTTAAAGCCTCTGTATTTACTGGGAATAAATAAGAAGAAAGCGCACAAAATAAGACTAATAAAACTAAATAAACAGCTCTTTTCTTCATTATTATCCACCTTCCTCATATATCATATATTATAACAAATTTATTATCATAAAACTATAATTCGACATATTTTTAATAACTGTTTACATAAAAACTATCAAATAATTGCTTACCTAATACATTACATTTACAGTAATATTATAAGAAAGAAAAAAACCAATTGTCGTAAAGCCTAAATTTAGGTATAATAATAATGATAGAGAGGAAGTATCCAACATTATGAAAAAAAATAAACTATTTAAAAATATAACTACTAAAATACTAAGCCTAGTTAGTTTAATAACTAGCGCCTATTTAATATATCAAATCTTATTATTAGGACCTATTGAACCAATTATTAGATATATCATTATAGGAATCATCAGTTTAATTGACCTATTTATTATTATTAAAATAATAAAGAAAAATAACAAAGGAAAAAATCAATTATTTATAATAGGCTTAATTCTTTATAGTCTTGCTAATATTCTCTTAGGTACTGGTATTAATTATATCTACTCTAAAATAGATTCAGTTAATAAAGATTATATAAATTATTCAAGTAGTTTAATTACTTTAAAAGAAAGTAGAATAAATAGTTTAACTGATTGTAAAGATTTAAATATAGGTATTATAAGTGATACTAAATCTATAGAAGGTTTTATTATTAGCCAAGATATTATTAAAGAAAATAGATTAAATGAAAAAAACTCTCTTAAAGAATATTCCGACTTTTCAGAAATGTTAACTGATTTATATGAAGAAAAATTAGATGCTATCTTCTTATCTTCAAACTATATAACCATGTTTCAGTCTCTACCTGGTTATGAAGACATTGCTAATAAAACCAAAGTTATTGCTAAAAAAGAAAAGAAAATGAAAAATGAAGATGCTTCTAGTCTCATTCCTAATAAAACTAGTTCTATTAAAGACCCCTTTACTATTTTATTAATGGGTGTAGATTCAGAAAAAGATGGAATGAATAAAAATACAGCTTTTAACGGAGACTCTCTAATATTAGTTACCTTTAATCCTAAGACTTTAACCGCTACTTTAATGAGTATTCCAAGAGATAGTTATGTTCCCATAATGTGTTTAAAAGGCACTCCTGAGAATAAAATAACCCATGCTGCTTGGAATGGTGCTAGTTGTATGATGAAAACCATTGAGAACTTTACTGGTATTAAAATAGACTACTATGCTAAAGTTAATTTTAAAGCCGTTGTTAATTTAGTTGATGCCTTAGGTGGTGTTGAAATAGATGTTCCATATAGTTTCTGTGAACAAAACAGTGATCGTAAATTTGGTAATAATACTGTTTACGTTAGTAAAGGAAAACAAGTACTAAATGGAGAACAAGCTCTTGCTTATTCAAGGAATAGACACACCTGGCCTCAATACTGTAAAAAAGAATGGAACTTAGGAGCTAGAAGTGATATTATTCGTGGAATACATCAACAAGAAGTAATCGAAGCTATGCTTAGTAAAATAAAAGATATTAAGAGTATAGATAAACTAATGGAACTATTTAATTTAATTAGTAAAAACCTAGATACTAATATGTCAACTACTAATATTTTATCTTTCTATAATATAGGTAAAGATATCCTATCAAAAGGAATAGATCAAACAGGAAGTGTTATATCTTTAAAGAAACTATTTCTTAAAACCTCTGATCAAATGATTTATGATGAAAGAACTAAGTTAGTTCTATCAGATCAAATAATTAACAAAGGTAGTTTAGATGATGTTATAAAAGCCATGAAAATAAACCTTGAAGAGATTAAACCTAATATGGAAAAAGACTTTAACTTTTCCATTAATAAACCCTATGAAGAAGTAGCCATTGGTAATGGTAAATATCCATCTACTAAGCTCTACTCTCTTCTACCTAATCTAGTTGGTATGACTAAAACTAAAGCCGAAGCTTGGGGACAAGCAAATGGTGTCAAAATAATTTTTGCAAATGATGGCACTACTGTTAAAAGTCAAAACTTTCCTGCCAAAAAAAGAATTGATTTAATTAAAGATCAAACTATTACTTTAACCCTAAATGGTACTACATCTAAACCAGAAGTAAATGATAAAGTAGATTGTAGTACTGATACCGATAATAAACTTTGTGAAATGCCAGACTTTGTAGGTAAAACTAAAGCTACCGTTAACTCTTGGATAAATAAACTAAGTGGAGTTACTATTAAATGGAACTCTGTAGATATTGCTTTAGCTAATGGTAATAAAGTTGGAACTATTATAAAACAAAGTATTAGCGAAGGTAACTATATCAAAGGTACTAAAGTTATTACTCTATCTATTGTAACAGATGAAAATAATAAACCCAGTCCTAGTCCAACAACTAGCCCTAAACCAACAACTAGTCCTAAACCAACTAAAAGTCCAACAACTGGTGAATAATAATTAAAAAAGCTCCTAGATCTAATTAAAGATCTAGGAGCTTTTATTAATAGATTACCTAAATTCTCTATTTTATTTCCACCAAAGATAACTTCTTATCTTCATGAACAAAAATAAATGTTTTAGACTTAGTATAACCCAATTCCTTTTTATAAACCCAACTAGCACTTACTACATAAGCATTCTTATCAGTAACCTTATTATAAGTATAACTCTCATTCTTTATCTCATTAACTGTTACATCTGTTACCTCAGGTAACTCCTGTTTCCTATCCCCATATATATTACTCTCTATATATTGATAAAATGTATTGGAAGCATTAAGACTAAAATTATCTCTAATATCTTTATGAACGAACTGAAGTCCACCTACATCCAAACTAGTTAACTTATTACTTAAATTATAAAAGTCTGCTACAAACAACTTAGTAATAAGAGTTACATATTCTTTTTCATCATGCTCATCCTTACTTAAAAGCTGATCTAAATCCTTAAATAAATCCTTATATAAACTACTTTCATTACTATTTAACTGATAACCATATTCCTTAATATGACTAATAATAGTTACACTATTTCCAGACTTCTTCTTACCATTAAAAGAGTTATAAATTAATACTCCCCCTCCTATAGCTACAATAATTCCTAAAATAATTAAAACCCTTTTCATACTCTTTTTTAATTTCATTGTTTAATTTCCCTTTCATTAATATATTCAGATTCTATGTTTTCTAACTCATGCTCTTTCTTAATCAAATCAAATACTACTAATGAATTAGAAACCTTAAGTAAATTATTAGCATACTTATTTCCTAAAGCAATATAATTCTTGCTAATAACACTGTTTTCTAAAGATAAATATGCATTCTGTTGAGCATTATAATAAACCTTGTTAGTTAACCAATTACTATTTGGAAATACTACAATATTATCATCACTAGCATTGAAAATGTCATGTCCTAATTGATATGGATTATAAAAGTTAAACATATTCCCAAGAGTAGGCATTAAATCATACATACCCATTACTGTATCAACTTTAGTATGTAACTTAGTACTAGTTTCTTTACTCCATATAATTAATGGAACCTTCCTATTTAATTCATAATCGTAATCATTAAATTCCTTATATCTTGGATCTTCCTTTTTAAATACCCCATTAGTATCAGGATCATAATTATATAATCTTACATAGTCCTCAATTGGCAATCTAGCATCATGATCACCATATAACACTATTACCGTATTATCAAGTAATCCTTCTTGTTCTAGTGAAGTAAAAAATTCCCCTAAAGCAGCATCCGCGTAGTGTACAGATTTAAAATAATCTCCTAGTTTAGTTCCCTCCATATATGGATAAGAAACTTGCTTTGTCACCCCATTATTTAGAGTTAACTCACCCTTTAAATCAACAGGGAACTCCCCATACTTGTCCACCTTATCAAAAGGAGTATGATTAGTTAACATAAGTAAAGTCCCATAATAAGGCTGACCTTTTTTATTTATTTCCTTAATTTTAGTAACTGATTGCTTAAAGAAAGACTTATCTGATAGCCCTAATCCAATTACATCATCAATCACATACTCATCTTTACTATAAAAGTGCTCATATCCCAATCTTTGATGCATTATATCCCTATTCCAATATGCTGCTCTATTAGCGTGCATAGAAAATGTATAATAACCTTTATCCTGAAGTAATTTAGGCATAGTTACATATTCTCTATCAAAGTAACTAACAAAAGCTGTCCCATTATTAGTAGGCATTAAAGAAGTATTTAAAGTAAATTCAGTATCACTAGAAGTACCTACACTAACCTGTGTATAAAAATTATCAAAATAAATAGATTGCTCACTAAACTTATTTAAGTTAGGAGTTACTTCTTTCCCATTAAATTTTAATCCTAAAACAAACTGTTGCATACTTTCAGCATGAATCCCTATAATGTTTTTACCCTCAAATATTCCCGTATATTCATTCTTCTTTGTTTGTTCTTTAGGAGTATTCTTATAATATTCCTTAAATGTTTTCATTGCTGAATCATATCCAAATAAAGTCGTAATCTGTGGCTCTACACTATGAATTAAATCATTAATATGATAAGTATAAATACCAAAATTCATTACAATATATTCCCTATTCCACAAATTAACAAATCTTCCTACTTTAACAGGAGTAAGGGTTATAAAAAAAGCTATCGCGGCAACAAACCCCACTGCAAAAGTTCTCTTAAATTTATACTTGTTTTTAATTTCTTCCTTATCCTCTTTAGTATAAAATTGCTTATTCTTTTTTAATTTATAATATACTACTATAAAAGCAACTGGTCCCCATAAATAAAGCCAATCTGTTACATGTAAAACATTTTTAATAACTGCATCCCCAACATCAACCACAAATCTACTAGTTGATAATAAAGAAATAGAAGCAAAAGAATTATAAAATGTATAATAGATAGAATTTATAATACACATTGCTGTAAATAAACAAAGTATCATAAACAAATAAAATGTCCTATTCTTAGGCTTCATTAAATAGCAAAAAGACCCTACTAAAGTTACAATAGCAAAATCTGCTAGTAAGGGCCCTAAAGAAAAGAAATTTTCCATGGTTTGAATAGTAAAAAATCTAAGCATTAAAGCATTAAATACAGACGTCAAAACAAATGTAAAAAACAAAGTATTGTTCTTAACATATTCCCTAGCTCCATTTAATAACGTTATCCAATACTTTTTAGGATCACTCTTTATCATTTTCCATTCTTTTTTAATATTTATTTTCAGTTTTTTAAGTTTTTCTTTCATAGACACAACCTTCCATATATTATTATAACACTAATAAAGGTCGGTTTCAAATGAAAACAACTTACAAATTAGTCACAAACAACTAGTTTAATTGAATGTTTTTCTTGATTTAATTAATTCTATATTAATTTCCTTACTTTCAGGCATAAGCCCTGTATTTAGTTTCAAATAACCAGCAAGAATACACCTTTGTAGCTTCTCATCTGATTCTAAAAACCAAGTAGTAGCATTGAAATTCATTTCATCATGAGTAGAAAAATATAGTAACAAATTCTCGTCTACAATAGAATTACTATTTAACCCTAACTTATCTTTGGCAGTAATAACAGAATAATAATCATCCACTATACTCTTAATTAACAACTCATAATTTTCAATCGTAACCGCACCATCTAAAATGTAGTGCAAACAATCAGTAACTGCTTTATAAGTAATAGGTGCTAACTTCATCTTAGCTGAGTCATAATAAGTATTAAGTAGTACTTGTTCTAATACTCTTACTTCCTTAGTTTGCTGATTAACTTTATGAGCCATAATATCAAAATCATGATTTAGATTCCATTCTTTATTTATCTCCTTATCATAAGGCTCCAGTTCATCTTTATTTTCCAGTAAAAAGCACTGAAAAGAATAAGACAAGAGGATTGGAACTAAAAACGGGTCATATTTCATAGCGTCCTCTAATTCAGCATAATTAGAAAAATTTTCAAGTAAATCGAATGAAACTGGATAGTTACTCTGATAAGACTTCTGTTTATCAATATACTTAGTATAGTATAAATAATCTAAATACAAGGTCCTAATTAACATCTCATATTCATGAGGATAAGTTTTATAAAAAACTCCATTTTGAATAATCTCAAAAATAACTTTTCCTATAAGCATTATAGTACCACTTTGAATAGTCTCATCTTCTTCTAAACCCTTACTGCTAAATAATAATTTACGGACCTGTTGAGTAGTAGTTAATATTTTTGATACCATATTAATCTCCCTTCGGTAAAGGATAATACATTTTTTTACTTAGTTCTTTATTTATAACTGTAGATTGCTCTATTTTATCAGTCTTAAGTTTTAGATATTCTTCAAACATTCTAGATGTTACTTCTAAATCATCAGAAGCAAGCCACTGAATTCCCGATTTACCTGTTCTAGAACGTTTTTCCATTTCGGTAATAATCATCCTATCTATATTAGAAATATTAATACCTTTACTTAACTGCACTATTTTAAGAGTATAATAATCTTCCATTACCGTCTCTAAATATATTCGATTAGGCTCCTTATTAATATTTTCAATAATCCTTACTAATAACCTTTGACTAACTAAATTACTGCTCTTTCCTTGAGCTACATTACTCAAATAAGATTCTACACATTTTCTTTCAATATCAAAAACCTGTTGACTCTTGTCATTATAAATATCAATAATATCATCTGTTTTACAATCCGGATTCCACTCTACTTCTCTTTCCCTAGGAAAAGGTAATTGGAGCTCATTAATTTCAAATAAATAAGACTGAAATGAGAAATCTAACATAACTAAACATAGTTCTCTATTATAATATATAATCTTTTCTAACGAATCAAAATCAGGAATATCATTCAATAATTCATATTCATCTCTACTAACTATTTCATATTTTTCGTCTTCAGGTAGTTGATTAATAGAATCTAAATAATCTAAATATATCGTACCTAATATAGACCTATACTGCTTTTCATATTTATCTTGAAATTCCTGGTTTACTAGAAGATCAGTTAATTTACTATACATATAAGAAAAAAAATTATCATAGTTTCTATTATTTTGATCAAGTTGTAAGAAACCTCCTATTGTTTCAAACAGTAGAGTTCTTACTTGTTGTTTTAATGGCAATAACCTTACTATCATCACTACACCTCTTTTACCGCTATATTATATATTAAAATTTACATTTATACAAGGAAAAAGTCTAATTATAAAAATTAGACTTATTATCTATTTAGCTTCTTCTTGAGCTCTAGTTTCTCTGATAACCGTTACTTTAATAGTACCTGGGTACTGCATAGTAGACTCAATCTGATCCTTAATATCCCTAGCAATCTTATGTGATGCCACATCATCAACTTCATCAGGTTTAACAATTACTCTTAGTTCTCTACCTGCTTGTACTGCAAAGGTCTTTTCTATTCCAGGCATTGAATTACCAATTGTCTCAAGTTGTTCTAATCTCTTAATATAATTCTCTAAAGAATCATTCCTAGCCCCTGGTCGTGATGCACTTAACGCATCCGCTATAGCTACTAAAACAGATATAACACTAGTAGCCTCCGTATCCCCATGATGTGAAGCAATGGAATTAATTACTATTTCATTTTCATTGAATTTATGGGCTAAATCCACCCCAATCTCTACATGGCTGCCTTCCACCTCATGATCAATAGCTTTTCCTATATCATGAAGTAATCCTGCTCTCTTAGCAAGCCCTACATTCTCACCTAACTCAGCTGCCATAATACCTGCTAAATGTGCCACTTCCATTGAATGTTCCAAAGCATTTTGTCCAAAACTAGTTCTAAAATGCAATTTACCAATTGTCTCTACTAACACTGGATCAATCTTAGTTATTCCAAGTTCAAATAAAGCATTAGTTCCATATTCAATGATTTTTTCCTTCATTTCCTTGCTGACTTTATCATACAATTCTTCAATTCTAGTAGGATGAATTCTACCATCTTTAATTAAAGTTTCTAATGTAATTCTAGCAATCTCTCTTCGTAAAGGATCAAAACTAGATAACACCACTGCTTCAGGCGTATCATCAATAATTAAATCAACACCTGTAATAGCCTCAATAGTTCGAATATTTCTACCCTCTCTACCAATAATTCTTCCCTTCATTTCATCACTAGGAAGAGTTACAACTGTTACAGTTTGTTCATTAGCTAAATCTGCTGCATATTTTTGCATAGAAACAACTAAAAGATTTTTACCTCTCTTATCCGCTTCTAGCTTAGCTTCATCTTCTCGCTCTTTAATATATAAAGAAACCTCTTTTGCCATACTCTCTTCTGTTCTTTGCATCACTAAATCATGAGCTTTTTCTTTACTAATACCTGATATCTTCTGTAAAACCTCTAGTTGTTCTTGCTTAAGTTCTTCCACTTTACTCTGTTCGTCTTGGATATCTTTTTGCTTTTCAGTTAATTTTTGATCTCGTTCATCTAAAGTAGTTTCTCTTTTTTGATACAGTTCATCTCGCTTATCAATGCTCTTTTCTCTTTGTAATAAACGTTCCTCTGCCTCTTTAAGATCCGCTTTTTTTTCTTTAACTTCCCGGTCTGTATCTGTTTTCAGCTTATAACTTTCTTCTTTAAGTTCTAAAATGGTATCCCTTTTTGTTTTTTCAGCATCCTTTTTAGCCTTTTCAATAATAGTTTCTGCCTTTTTATTAGCATTTGATTCTTTCATAGAATTTATAACAACGCTACTTATAAATCCTGCAGATAATCCAATTACGATTAGTAAAACGGAGAATAATATGTTCATATCTATCCCTCCATTTTCTCTATGTTAAATTTTTATGGTAAACTCTAACACTGTCTCTATTGTATCTTTTATAAGGGTAAAGTGTCAAGGAATATTTAAAATGAAATAGCTCTCAAAATTATATAATAATAAGAAAACAGTCATACTACTTATAACTGTTTTTTTATCTATTTCTAATAATTATACCATTAACTCTTACTTAATTATTAGAATTAATAT
>JAVWCU010000028.1:0-13604 GCA_036648855.1 Bacilli bacterium | reverse complement strand
ACCCCTTCTTCTTTATGCGTTGTATTATACACTACTAAAAGGAATTTGTCAAATACTATTTGATAAACATTGAGTCTCCAAAAGAGAAAAAGCGATATTTTTCTTTAATTGCTTCTTGGTAAGCACTCATTATCATATCTTTACCAGCAAAAGCACTAATTAACATAATTAAAGTCGACTTAGGTAAATGAAAATTAGTAATAATATGGTCTACAGCCTTATATTTATATCCAGGATAAATAAAGATATCTGTTTCTCCACTACTTTCTTTAAACTCTCCATACTTAGTAAAAATAGTTTCTAGAGTTCTAACAGAAGTAGTACCTACTGCAATAATATCATGATGGGCTTTCTTTGTCTCAGTAAGCAGTTCAGAAACACTAGCACTCATAGAATAATACTCACTATGCATATGATGTTCCTCGATATTATCGACATTGACAGGTCTAAATGTTCCTAACCCTACATGTAGAGTAATATACGCTATATTTACACCTTTAGCTTCTATCTCCTTTAATAACTCCTCCGTAAAATGTAATCCTGCTGTAGGAGCGGCTGCACTACCTAAATGTTTAGCATATACTGTCTGATAACGACTTTGGTCTTCTAAACTCTCATGAATATATGGAGGTAAAGGCATTGTCCCTAATTTATCTAGTATTTCATATAAAATACCTGTATAAAGAAGCCTAAACCGCTTAATACCACTGTCAAATTCTTCCACACATTCAGCTTTTAAACAACCATCACCAAAAGAAACAATAGTACCTATCTTTACTCTTCTAGCAGGTTTTACTAAAGTTTCCCAAATATCAGCTTCTATTTCTTTTAATAATAATATTTCAATAACTGCCTTAGTATCTTCCTTTTCTCCTATTAGTCTAGCTGGAATAACCTTAGTATCATTTAATACTAGAGTATCCCCTTTATTAAGAAAAGATACTATATCAGTAAACTTTTTATGTTCAACTACCCCCGCTGTCTTATCCAAAACTAATAGCCTAGAATGATCCCTATCCTTTAAAGGTGTCTGCGCAATAAGTTCTTCTGGAAGTATAAAGTCAAAATCTTCTAGTTTCATAATATCCCTTACTTTCTAACCGTTAAGTGAGTCTCTAAAATCAACCTGATCTACTTCTATATCATTCATATAATTTTCTAGATCAAGTATTTTATCAACATCTTTTTCCTGTAACAAATTAAGCATTTTCTTATTAAATTTAGCAATGGCTGATTCTTGAGTAATATCTAAATTATCCTTAATACTCTCAGTAATTATATAATCTAATAACAAAGTTCTCTTATCAATATCTAAACTGCTCTTTCTAACTTCATATAACAGTTCATCATCACTAAGAATTGTATATTCTCTTTTATATTCACTAATTTCCCTATCTTTAAAAAAGTAAGCTAACATAAATAAATTATTAACATCTTCTAAATTAAGTTCTACTTTTCCAACTACTAGCATAGCGGCCACTGTATTAATTAATTCAACTTTTTCTAAAACCGGTACCAATAACTCATCTATATATTTAGTAACTTCAATAAACTGTTCTTTATTATTATCACTATCTAATAAAACAGATGGTAACATAGTCCAACGCATCATATTATCATTATCATCCATTATTGACAAGTCCGTTGCCATAATTTCATTTATTTTAGTAGTAATATCATCTAATGTCAAGTGAATATGATCATCAAACATTCTTGTATTAAGCAAATCTTCTTTACTGTTTCCCTTTACTTCAGCTTTTTCTAAAACACTTAAATCTTTCTTTTCTTCATTCCTAGTATCATTTCTTTTTTTCATTTTTTCTCCTCTTATTCCTTTATTTTATATTCTATATTTAAATGTTCATAAGCAAGTTTTGTCACCACTCGTCCTCTTGATGTTCTCTTTAAAAATCCCCTTTGTAACAGATAAGGTTCATAGACATCTTCAATAGTAGTAGTTTCTTCTCCAATTGCAGAGGCAACTGAATCAACCCCAACTGGTCCTCCATTAAACTTTTCTATAATGGCTAGTAATAACTGATAATCTGTATCATCTAGTCCTTTATTATCTACTTTTAATCTCTTTAAAGCTTTTCTTGTTACCTCTATATCAATAATAACATCTCCCGCTACTAAAGCAAAATCCCTAACTCTTTTAAACAGGCGATTAGCAATTCTTGGTGTTCCCCTACTCCTTTTAGCTAACTCTAAGGAGGCATCTTCTTCAATTGGCATTGCTAAGACTTTACTAGTTCTAGTTATTATTTGATTAAGTTCATTATCCGTATAATACTGTAGTTTAGCAACAATTCCAAACCTATCCCTTAAAGGTGCTGATAAATCTCCTGCTCTTGTAGTTGCCCCAACTAGAGTAAAAGGTGGCAAGCTTATTTTAATACTCTTGGTATTACCTTCCCCACCAATCATAATATCTAAATTAAAGTCTTCCATAGCGGGATATAATATTTCCTCAATATATCTAGGCATTCTATGTATCTCATCAATAAATAAGACATCCCCTGGCTCAAGGGAAGATAGAACTGCCGCTAAATCTCCTGGTTTCTCAATACTAGGTCCACTACAAGTTTTAATATTAGTTCCTAATTCATTAGCAATAATATAAGCCAGAGTTGTTTTCCCTAACCCGGGTGGTCCATATAAAAGTACATGATCTAGAGGTTCTTCCCTCATCTTAGCAGCTTTTATATATACTCTAATATTTTCTTTAGCGTCAGTTTGTCCAATATAATCATCAATTCTACTAGGTCTAATACCCATATCTTCATCTGATTCTAATTCTTCCTTAGCTAAAATCCTATCATCCATTTCATCACCTACTTTAATAATAACTTTAAGGCTTCCTTAACTTGCTCTTCAATAGTTAATTCCTGATTAACTTTAGGTAAAATACCCCTGAAATCTTTTTCTTTATAACCCAAACCTTTTAATACTTCTACTAATTCATCCATATTAGATACCTCTGGTTGTACATTACCAAATAAAGTAAGCTTCCCTTTTAAATCTAAAATCATCTGCTTAGCTAATTTATCTCCAATCTTAGGAAACTTCTTTAAATATAGAATATTTTCTCTTTCTATAGCATCTACTATTCCATTAACTGAACCTAATAAAATTGGTAAAGTCATTTTAGGACCCAAACCTTTAACACTGATAAGTTTTAAAAACAGTTGCTTTTCTTCAGCCGTTTTAAAGCCAAATAAAGTATGTTCATCTTCTTTAATCTGCTGATATAAATAAACTTTATATTCATCATCTAAAGTAAAAACAAAAGGATTAGGCGTATAAATCTTATAACCAATTCCCGAGTTTTCAATTACTATGTAATTAGGTTCTACTTCTGTTACTATTCCTTTTATATATTGATACACTTTAACCCTCCATTATTATCATTATACCCCATAACTATTTCCTATTCAATTAAGAATAACTAATTTTAGTTTTATTCTTATAAAATCTAATAGTAAACATAGTACCTTGTCCTAGACTACTTTCTACATTAATACTAAACCCTTGTCTAGTTAAAATTTGCTTAGTCATATTTAACCCTATCCCAATACTTTCTTTAGAATTATGACTACCCTTATAAAATCTTTCAAAAATATGATTAATATCACTTGGGTCAATTCCATTACCATTATCTTTAATAAATAAATCTGTATAAATAGGATTATCCTCCCAAGAAATACTAATTATTCCTAAAGTCTCAGTATGCTCATATGCATTTTTTATAATGTTAACTATTGCTTCAACTGTCCAGTTAACATCACAACAAACTGTAATATCTTTATCACCCTTTATAAATAGTTGTTGTTCTTTTAATTCAATTGCTATATTTAATGGTTCTAGAGCTTTGATAATTAAGTCATCTACTGTTACTTCCATGGGCTTAAATTTAATCGTACCACTCTCTAACTTAGATAATTTAAGTAGGGAAGATACTAACCATTCTACTCTTTCTAATTGTAATCTATTTTTATACAAAAAATCATGTTTCATCTTTTTATTTAGTTTATCATCTTCTAAAAGATTATTAATCATATACATACTAGTAAGAGGGGTTTTTAATTGATGAGAGATATCAGAAAGAGTTGTTTCCAAATACTTTTTATCAGTCTCTAATAACTCATGCTGTTCCCTTAACTTAGTTGTTATCTTATAAATATCATTTTTTAAAGTAGAAAAAGCACCCTCCTCATATTCTTTCAAATTAAGGAAATACTCATTGTTTAAAATAGAATTAATATATTCATTAATTTTATCCAACTTTCTATAAATAGTTTTTAAATGTAAAAGATAAAGAATAGTAACAGCCCCTAAAATAATTATAAAGATACTTGTAAAAAAGATAATAATTGTAGAGTTAGTATTATTATTAAGTTCCATAATATTAGAACTAGTAATACCATATTTTTCTAATAGAGAAATACCTTCTTTACTACTAATATCCGTTCTTTTTAAAGTGGCTATTATTTCTGATTCTGCCTCCGGATAGGTAGCTACAATATTACCAATTTCCTTGGCTATTTGCTGATAAACATAATCTTGCATAAACTGTTTACTTATAATTATACAACCTACTAAGATAAAAGCTAAGGCTCCTACTAATACTAAGAACTTCTTACTTAAAGATTTAAACTCTTTACTTTTTAACATTATTTACCACCCGATACCCTAAACCTCTAACAGTTTCAATTATAATAGGATGACTCTTATCAGTCTCAATCTTTTCTCTTAATCTTTTTATATAGACAGTTAATGTATTATCATTAACATACTCTTCATTAACATCCCAAATATCCGCTAATATAGCTTCTCTTGTAAAAACCTGATTAGGATTATAGGCTAGAATAAGCATTATTTTATATTCTAAAGCTGTTAACATGACATCAACACCATCTTTAAATACTCGTGCTTGTTTAGTATCAATCACTATATTATCAATAGTAATAATACTACTATCATTATTACTTTTATTTCTTCTTAAAACATTTCTAATTCTCGATAAAAGTTCCCTAGCCTTAAAAGGTTTAGTTATATAGTCATCTGCTCCCATATCCAAGCCCATTACCACACTTACCTCATCATCTAAAGCTGTTAAAAATATAATAGGTACTGCCGTAATTTTTCTAATTTCTTTAAAAAGATCAAACCCATTTCCATCAGGTAAAGAACAATCCAGAAGAATAACTTCATATGTTGTATCCTTCTTTAATTGTTCTAATGTTCCCTTTACCGTTTCCACTGTAGTAGTATTATAACCCTCTACCCCTAAGAAATAAGAAAGCCCCATGGCTATAGTTTGGTCATCTTCTACAATTAAAATTTTCTCCATTAATATCACCACTCTTATTATACAAGATTTATTAGACAATTACTTAATAAATCATAAAAAAAGACTAGTTACTAAAACTAATCTGTTTACACTTGTTTACAAAGATGTCGCAAATGTATTTACTTTAATAGAAAATCTTTTATTCATATAGTCAGCATTATTTATATTAGTATCAGCTGCTATCCACATTCTTAGTCTAAAGCTCTTTGAATATTTTTGACCAGCGGCTAGATTCATTGTTTCCCTATAAATAACTTTACCAGTTTGACCAGGAAAATCAGTATCTAACAACTCACTATATTTAATTACAGCATTACCCTTGATAGCCCCCAAAACCGGTTCTTCTATACCTCCAGTTAAAGTCGTTAAATAAACTTTAACATAATTACTAGATAAAGTTGAATCAGCTTCCGTTTGAGCCACTACCTGATATTCAATTGGCGTATTAGCAATATTAGATAAGATTTGGAAATCAAAAGTTTGATTTGGTGCTGATAACACTTTTCCCTCAGTATCAGAAACAGGTAAAGCATCCGCTATTTTTATCCCGTTAGTGACATCTTTTCCTTCATTATATGCAAATATGACATCTCCTGTTTCAATATAGTTAACAGTATTACCTTTTAGAACATATTGGAAAAAGGCAAATGAACTTCCTATTGTTAAAGCTAAAATAGATAGTAGTAATAAAACCAAAGTAGTCGTCTTAACTTGCTTATCATTATTTTTATTATTTTCTGACATAATTAACATCTCCTTTATTATTAATTTAATTGTACCTAATATTTATTTATTTTACAAGTTTTTTTTAAATTATGTTATACTACAAATATAAGTAATTGGAGGATATAAAGTATGGATAACAAAATTGTTTTAATTGGATGTGGTAATGTTGGTATGAGTTATGCTTATGCCCTTTTAAATCAAAGAACACCTGTTAGAGAATTAGTATTAATAGATATAAATGAAGAAAGAATTATTGGAGAAGCTAAAGATTTATCCCATGGATTACCCTTTGCTCCATCTAAAATAAATATTCATGTAGGAACTTATGCTGATTGTCATAATGCTAAAATGGTAGTTATTGCCGCTGGTTCTAATCAAGAAGTTGGAGAGACTAGAATGGATCTTATTAATAAAAACAGTAAGATATTTTCTAGTATTACAGCAAGTGTCATGGCTAGTGGCTTTACTGGTATCTTCTTAGTTGCAACCAATCCCTTAGATGTAATGACCTATTTAACTTGGAAATATTCTGGACTGCCAACTAGTCATATTATAGGCAGTGGTACTTCCTTAGATACGGCTAGACTTCGTTATCTAATAGCAGAAAAAGTAGAAGTTAATGCTAAAAATATTCATGCCTATGTAATGGGTGAACATGGAGATACAGAGTTTATCCCATGGAGTTTAGCCAGAATTGGTTTAGAGAAAGTAACAAAATACCTTAGTGAAGAAGAATTAAATCAAATAACTCATGATGTAAAAGATGCAGCTTATGATATTATCAAAAGAAAAGGTTCAACCTGCTATGGAATTGGAATGTGTTTAGTTAGAATTACCAACGCCATTTTAGGTAATGAAAATAGTATCTTAGCGGTATCTAGTTATGATGATAAAAATGATCTTTTTGTCGGAGGACCCGCTATTGTAAACCAAGACGGAATTAAAGAAAGAGTTTACATTAACTTGACACCTCTAGAACAGGAACAAATGCAAAACTCTATTGATACAATTAAAAAAGCTATTAATTCTTTAAACTAAAAAGGAACTAAGTTCCTTTTTATATACTATTATTTTACTTATTACAAGATGTACAACTATTAAGGTCTAATGCTACAGCATCCATATATACCTTAAGACGACTCTTTAAAGATGCTACTGCACTATCAGTCCAGTATAAAGCTGGATCCTTAAGGTGATGAGTATCAAGAGAAGTCTCATAATCATTACCTATTATTTTACCATTTATATGAAAAGAAACATTTGGTACATAAAGCTTATGCTTTCCCTCTTGATCAAACTGTAAATTATCAGCTAATAACTCAACTATCTTCTGATATTCCTCCGTATTATTCTTTCTATCCTTTAAAATATTATAATAATAAACTTTAGTAATCCCTGATTCCTTTGCCACCTCATTTAAATATTTAACATAAGCATGACACCAAGGACATTCTGGAAAACCTAAGTATACTACCCCTGTCCCTTTCTGCATTATATCAATTATTTCATTTATATTACGGTAAACAAAAACATTATTCTGATCAACTACTGGGTATTCTTCACTAAACTTCTTATTATCTATTAGATCTTGATTACTACCCTTAAACATAAAATAGTAAACCAAAAGCCCTAACATCGTTATTAATAACAGTCCTAAACTTACATAAATAATTCTTTTTTTCATATTTTCCTCCATAAATTAATTATATATAATCTTAACTAAGAATAGCAATAAACTCCTAGTTGATTAATCTAAACTAATCGTTTAGAGCTTAATTTGGACAATATTCTTCAATATGTAAAGGTATCTTATAAGTAATTACTTCTTTTTCCGTATTTAAAGCATTAATTTTCAAATACAAATTATTACAAACTTTATTTTTACATGAGCAAGTATAATTATCAATCTTAAATTCAACATTCTTCAGTAGTTCTGATAAAGTAGAGGTAGCATTTTTATCCTCACCTTTATAATTATTTAAATCTCCACATTTAGAAATGATTTTCTCTGTACTAGACACAGTTTCATATAAAACACATTCCATAATAGTATATTTTTTCTCATCAATTTCATTATTAGTATAATCTATCTTAGAGATAAAAATAGACTGTTTATTATTATCAGATGCCACTACTCCTTTTATATCAAAAGAACTATTATCAGTTGCTAATCTAGAAAACTTAAAAGTGTCCTTAGAATTAAGATAAATAATTAACCCTAATAATAAAACAATCGTTATAATAATACCCACTATTACTATGATCTTATTTTTTCCCTTACTAGGCTTATTTAATTTACCATTGATTAACTCTTTGATATCCACCTGAAAAATCTCACTAAGTTTATTTAACATTTCTATATCAGGAAATCCTCTACCATTTTCCCATTTTGATACAGCTTGAGGAGTTACTGAAAGTTTTAAAGCTAGTTCACTTTGGGATAAATTATTTATTTTCCTTAATTCTTTTATCAATTGACCCGTTGTTTCCTGATTCATAATTCATCTCCTAATTCATCTAACATTACCTATTTAGTATAGCACAAAAATAATATGTGCCAAGTAAATAGTTTAATAACCATTCCCTTTAATAAAATAAACATATAGTACTAAGAAAGGAGAATGATAAAATGTCAATGCCCGTAATTATTCCCAGTAATACTAAAAGATGCCAATCTATTACTGATATTATAGAGTCTGTTGCTCTTGAACAAACAGGATTATCTCATATAATTAATGCTGAAGGGGAAAAGATTCAAAAAGCTTTAACTCTTAGTACTAATAATGAAGAACTAATAAAAGTAAATACTTCTGTTTTATCTATGGTTAAAGCTATTACTATTCTTGAAACCGTTCTACAAGATAAATTAAAAATGTTTGATGCTTGTCTATGTAATGATTGTCCTATTGATCCATGTACTCCTCCCGTAGTAGAAGTTTTATTAAATGAAGCAAAAGATGGAACTCTTACTTTAACTGAACCGGGTGTATATAAATTTACCGGAGTTAAAAAGCCGGCTAAATTAACTATAAATAGTACCCCTACTTCAGTTATTACTACAACCAAACCCTTACCAGCGGGAATCACTTTAACAAATAATATCTTATCTATAGATGCTACTTATGATTGGTCCCTAGCCCATGGCTTAAGTTTCAAAATCGGAACAGCAGAATGCTATAGTAGTTTAATAATTGCTATTGCCTCTGTAGTTTAAATAATCAAAATATAAAGGCTACCATGAAATAGAATACTTTCATGACAGCCTTTTTTATATTTATACTGCCCACCATTTTATTTATTTCTACTAATATTTAAAAGTATTCCTACTGACACCATAGTAATTAGAAGACTACTACCCCCATAGCTAAGAAAAGGTAACGTTACTCCTGTCACTGGTATTAAACCAATTACTACCATTAAGTTCATTACTGTTTGAATTAATATTTGAAATATCATTCCAAAAGCCAAATATTTAGAGAAACTATCTTTGGTCTCTAAAGCTATTTTTATACCTCTTGCTAATATAACTAAAAAGAATAAACTAACAATAATAACACCTAGTACTCCAAACTCTTCAGAAATAATAGAAAAGATAAAGTCCGTTTGAGGTTCCGGTAAATAGAAATGTTTCTGTCTAGAATTTAAAAAGCCCATTCCCAGTAACCCCCCTGGTCCAATTGCAAATAAACTTTGAATTATTTGAAACCCAGTTCCTAGTGGATCCTTCCAAGGATTAAGAAAAGAAATAATTCTATCCATTCTATATGGTGCGACTGCTATTAAAGCCGTTATTCCACCTAATCCTAGTACTCCTAAACTAATAAAGAACTTAATATTAACTCCTGCTACAAATAGCATAGCTAAAATACTGACAATAATAATCATTCCTGTCCCAAAGTCAGGTTGTAACATAATTAATCCAAACACTAAGAATAACACTCCTAATATAGGTATTATGCCCTTTTTAATACTACTTAAGAACTTATTACTATTAACTAAATACTTACTAGTAAATATTATTAAACCAAGCTTAGCAAACTCACTAGGTTGAATACCAAAAGAACCTATTCCAAACCAACTTCTACTACCATTTCTAATACTCCCAATTCCTGGGATTAGGACAAGCACTAATAACAAAAGACAAACCCCTAATATTAAGTTTGTCTTTTTATAATACAAATTATAATCAATTTTAGATATAACAATCATTAAGATAATTCCAATTACAATAAATAATAACTGCTGTTTAACATACTTTAAAGCATCCCCAAATTTATATAAAGCCCATACGGATGATGCTGAATAAATCATTACAAGTCCAAATAATACTAAAAGTATAACTGTAATAAAAAGAATCATATCAAACTTCTTTTCCCTCACATTATCACCCTTTATATCTTATAGCCAAATACCAAAATATATTCCTCCCATAGCAAGTACTAATCCCACTACCCAAAATAATTTAACAATATCTGTTTCACACCACCCTAATTTTTCAAAATGATGATGAAGTGGAGTCATTAAAAATAACTTCTTATGAAATACTATAATCCAAAACGTTTGTAGAATAACACTAACTGTTTCAATAACAAATACTAAAGCTACTACAAATAAAGTAACCTCTCTATGAACTAAAATAGCAACTACTGCCATTACTCCACCTAAACTAAGAGAACCAGTATCCCCCATAAACACCTTAGCTGGATGCGTATTATAAACTAAAAAACCAAATATACATCCTACTAACAAGAAAGTAAATAAACCTAAATCTGTATATCCTACAAACATAGTAATTAAACTAAAGGCAATAAATGCTATTGCCGATAAACCACCAGCTAAGCCATCTAAACCATCTGTTATATTTACGGCATTACTAGAACCTATCAATAGAAACAATAAAAATACTCCATAGAACCAACCCATTTCAATATTTATACCAAGCGTTGAAACAACTAAAGAAGTTTCTCCACCACCTCGCATATATAAATAAAACACAATAATAGCAATTACTAATTGACCTAGAAACTTTTCAGGAGTAGTTAATCCCTCATTAGACTTTCTCTTAATACTCAAGAAATCATCTAAAAAGCCTAATAAAGCATAGGCTATGAAAACAAATAAAACTATTCCTAAATCTGAAGTTAACTTTAAATAACCAAAAGCTATTAACAATAAAGTAATTATAACCGTTGGTATGATAAATATAAGTCCACCCATAGTAGGTGTTCCTTCTTTTTTACGGTGATTTTCTCCTACAAAAGCACTTATTCTCTGACCACACTTTAATCTCTTAAGAATTGGTATTAAAATAAGTCCAAATATTACCGATGATAAAAATCCCATCATTATTACGGCAATGGCTTTATTTAGTATTAACATAAAATCACTCCTACTTCCGTACATAAAATTATACTACATTTTTACCTAGTTTAAGTTTAATTTAAAACTTCTGTACAATATTTTACAGTCAATTAATTAAGAACCAAGTAGTAAACGAACAGTAGACCCTGCTGATATTCTATTTAAATAAGAAGGAGTCTGTTCTAAAACCTTATCTCCACTACCTGAATATTCCACCTTAAAATTAGTTAAAAGCTTAGTAGCTTCTTTAACAGATAAACCTATTACATTTGGTACTTCATAATAGACTTCATCATTCCACTGATAAACCTTTTCAATTTGATTTTCTTGTTTAGGAATTTTTAAAGACTCTATAATATCTAGTAAAATTCTTCTAGCAATAGGGGCTGTTGTATAACTAGATAACATAGCTGTATTCTTAGGATTATCAATTGCCACATATAAAACTGCTTCTGGATTATTACTAGGAACAGTAGCCATGAATGACATAATATAATTGTTAACTAAGTATCTGCCATTTTCTACTTTCTGAGCAGTACCAGTTTTACCTCCTACACGGTAACCATCTATATAGGCATATCTACCCCCTCCTCTTGCTACAACACTTTCTAGAGCATATCTCATAGCCTTAGAAGTCTCATTACTAATAGTATTCCTAATAAAAGTCTTATCTACTGCTTGCATAATACTATTTGTTTCTGGTTCTAAGATATTCTTAACTATAAAAGGCTTATATAAACTTCCTCCATTAACCACTGATGCTACAGCGGCTATTTGTTGGATTGGGGTAACTGATACCCCTTGCCCAAATGCAGTAGTGACAAGTTCTAATTCTCCTACTCTCTCAAGAGGGAAAATAATACCCTTACTTTCCCCATTTAAATCTACCCCTGTTTTTACTCCAAAACCAAATTTATCTAAATAAGAAAATAACCTTTCCTTACCAAGCATCTGTCCTAATTTAACAAACCCCGGATTACAACTATTCTCTAACACTTGCAAATAAGTTTGATCTCCATGTCCACTAGACTTCCAACAACCTATTCTAGAACCTCCTACATGAACAGATCCAGAATCATAGAAATGATCTTTTTCCATATCTATTAAATGCTCTTCTAAAGCTGAAGCAAAAGTCATTATTTTAAAAGTAGACCCTGGTTCAAATGAAGAAAATATTGGTAAATTACGAGATAAAACCTCCGTAGTATAATTTTGATAATTATTAGGATCAAAATTAGGTCTACTACTCATTCCAAGTATTTCTCCATTATTAGGATTAACTACTACTGCTAAAGCCATATCTGGGTTAAACATAGAAACAGCATTATCTAGTTCCCTTTCAATAGCCATTTGGATATTATAATCTATTGTTAACTGTACATTCATTCCATTTTGAGGTTTAACATACACCTGAGATAAATCTAACTTATTACCCTTAGCATCAGAAAAATATTTAATTGCCCCACTTGCCCCTGTTAAATACTTATCATACTCTAATTCTAAACCAGATAAACCTTGATTATCAATTCCTACATATCCTAAAACATGAGATAAACTACTACCATATGGATAATATCGTTTAGCTTCTTTTACCAAATAAACCCCTGGTAAATTTAAAGAATTTATCTTATCTGCTACCGAATAGCTTAATCTTCTTCCAGCAGGATGAACCCTTTCAATAGAAGTAACTTTTCTAACATGTTTAGACATTTTATCTTCACTTATACCAAGTATAGGAGCAAGAGCCTTAATAGTTAACTCCTTATCCTTAATTTGATTAGGTATTAAGACTAAAGATGTAGTAGTAAGATTATCTGCTAGTATTACCCCATTACGGTCTAAAATAAGACCCCTACTAGCTTCTATTGGTAAGTTACGACTCCATAAGTCATTAGCCAAAAAAGATAACTTCTTATAATCAATTACTTGTACATAAAAAACTCTTAAAATAATAAAAACAAATAGTAAAATAATAATTAAAAAAAGAACCCTAATCCTAGCATCTATCTTCTTAAAAAACATAATACACCTCTACAAAACTCTATGTTAAAAATAATAATTTAAGAACTTTACTAAAAAGACTAATCCCTATGATTAGTCTTAAACTAGTTAAACTTTGTTTATTCTTACTAATAAGATAATATCTATAATCTTAGCTTACCTG
>JAVWCU010000027.1:0-14036 GCA_036648855.1 Bacilli bacterium | reverse complement strand
AACTGATTATAAAACTAACTGCACAACAATTGTGCACTTTCAAAAAAAATCTACCTGATAAAATTAACTATAATAATTCACTATAGAGGTTGGTATTTTAAATAATTATGTTATACTTATGTTAGGTTAATTAATGAGAATATTTTTTAAAAATAAGGAGAATTGTATTATGAAAAAGGCCTTAGGTGAAGAAATGTTTAAGTCAAATAATTGTCTTGATGTAGTAAAGGCTTTAGAAGAAAGGAGAATCGATTTTTTATCATTATTATCTATATTTGAACAAATTGCAATACTGGATTTTGATGGTGCTAATATAAGTTTTAAAAGAAGTAATACTATAGAAAAAACTAGAGTAGAAGTAGATGATGATTATGAGTATAATATTACTACTAAATTAAATATTGAATTAATTGAAAATGATATTATTCATCATGGTATTATTTTGACCAGGCCTCAATCTTTAAAAGGTTTTATCCCTGATTATACTTATAAAGGAGATATTGATACTTATCAAGTACCTTATAGGCAGGTGGATTTAGATTATAAAGAGGTAAATAAAAATATAAGCTATTTAGAATTAGAAAGTAATTTTAAGAATTATAATATAGAAGAGAGATTTCCAGCTCTTAATTGTTATTTAAAAACAGTTAAGAATTATTTAGAAACTTATCCTAAATCATATCTTTCTGATTTTGAATTACAATTGATTTTTGATGATACACTAAGTAATTATTACCAAAGTGAAAAGGTAATTAGTAGAGATTATGATAATTTTGATAGAGATGAAAAAGGTAAGTATCAATATACATTAAAAAATAAGAAGTGTGCATAGAAAAAGAAAAATCGTTAGACTTTTCTTTTTTTAAACAATTTGAAATATATAAAATTTTAGATAATTAGTTTCAGGAACATTCCAAAGAATGGGATGATCTGGTCCTTGTTCTTTGAATTCAACTTGTCTAAGTGTTACTCCTGCATCATGACTGGCATTAATTAGCATTTCTTTAAACATAGCTTCAGTTGCAAAGTGAGAGCAAGAAGCAGTTACTAGATATCCACCTCTAGGAAGAAGTTTCATAGCCCGATAGTTTATTTCTTTATAACCACGCATAGCACTTGAAATAGTGCTCCTTGATTTTGTGAATGCTGGTGGGTCTAAAATAATCAAGTCATAACTATGATCTTTATTATCATCCATTTCTCTTAACAAATCAAAGATATCAGCTTGTTTTACAGAGACTATTTTTTCTAGATTATTTAGCTTTATATTTTTCTCTGCTACTTCTAAGGCACTATTAGAAATGTCAACGGCTACAACTCTTTTAGCTCCTCCTAAAGCAGCATTCATAGCAAATGATCCAGTGTGTGTAAAGCAATCTAAGACCGTTTTATCTTTTGAAATATTTTGTATTGCTAGACGATTATATTTTTGATCTAAGAAGTAACCGGTTTTTTGACCATTTTCAAAATCTACTTCATATTTAAGATTATTTTCTATAATTGTGGTGGTAGTATCTTTTACTAGAAGATTGTTATTTAGAGGGTAGAATCCTTTATATTCAGTTAGGCCTTCTAATTCCCTAATCTTAACATCATTTCTTTCATATATTCCAGTAATAGGATCGGGATTATTATTTAGTACTTCATATAAAAGAGGAAATATTATATCTTTAATTTTGTCTATACCTAGGCAAAGAGTTTGAGTTACTAAGATACTTCCAAATTTATCTACTGTTAAGCCTGGTAGAAAATCAGCTTCGCCAAAGATAACTCGGCAGCAATTTAGGTCATTATTCATTACTGTTTTACGATAATTCCAAGCATATTCAATTCTTCTTTTAAAGAAGGCTTTATCAAAAGTATCATTAGTGTTTCTAGAAATAATTCTAATTCTTATTTTAGAATTGCTATTAAAAAAACCTGTTCCTAGGTATTTCTCTTTGTTACTAATAACATCAACTAATTCTCCATCTTTAACATTGCCATCTACTTTAGTTACTTCTCCCTCATAGACCCAGGGATGACCATTTAAAATACTATTTTCTCCTTTGACTGTAATTGTTACTTTAATAAAATTTCTTATGTTTTTCATATTCCCCTCCATGGAAATAATTATAGCATTTATAGGTTAACTAACAAAGAAATATTTTAATCTAATCATTTTTATGATAAAATGTCTTTAGTAATAGGAGGATTTATTATGGAACAATTTATTATTTCTTTTATGAACCAGTTTGGGTATATAGGTATTGCTTTACTTATTGCAATTGAAAATATATTTCCCCCAATTCCTTCAGAAGTTATTTTAACTTTTGGTGGGTTTATGACTTTATCAACTAATCTTAATGTAGTAGGTGTAATCATAGCATCGACAGTAGGTGCTATAGTTGGAGCCTTGGTTTTATATTTAGTTGGAAGATTTTTTAATAAAGAGCGGTTAGAAAAAATTATTACTGGTAGAGTAGGTAAAATATTAAGATTAAAAGCAGAGGATATAAATAAGGCTGACAAATGGTTTGATAAGCATGGAAAGGGAACAGTTTTCTTTTGCAGATTTATTCCAATTGTGAGAAGTTTAATTTCTATTCCAGCGGGGATGAATGCAATGCCTATTATTTCTTTTTTGTTGTTAACAACAGGAGGTACTTTAATTTGGAATACGGTGTTAGTAATGTTAGGCAAATTGGCAGGTGATTCTTGGCCTAAGGTTGTTTCAATATTTGGGGCTTATTCTAAAATTGGGTTGCTTATTTTAGTTGTATTGGCAATTGTTTTAATTGGTTTATTCTATTACTTTAGATTAAGAAAAAAGAATAAAAGTATAAATTAGAAGGCTATAATTAAAGCCTTTTTTATTATGTAGAGTAAATTAAAAGGATTACGATCTGTATGGTACAGATTATAATCCTTTGACTAAAAAATAATTAATTTTAAGTTCAATTTAAAAGTATTAGTTCTTTTACATGACAGTTGGTATATCAATAACTAAGAGATTTAAAAGGACTTTTATAATACGATTGGTTAAAGTTAATATTATAATCCAGTCGTTTTTCTTTTGTTTGTCATCTAAATTAGTTAGATAATTATTCTGATAAAAATTATTAACTATTACGCATAGACTATATAAATATTCTGCAACATATGATGGCATTCTATCTTTAACAGCATCGGTTATAATGCTTTCTAATTCTAATAGCTTTAATCGTAAATTACGGTCATATTCGTTGTATATGTTATTAGTTAGGTCTTTTGTTATATCAATATCTTTTATAATCTTATTAATTCTCAAGTATGTATAAAGTATATATGGTCCGGTTTTTCCAATGACACTAGAGAATTTTTCTATATCAAAAATATAATCTCGACTCCAGTTGTTTTGTAAGTCTGCAAATTTAATAATGGCATTTACAATTTTATTTATGTCATCATCAGACATATCTTTATTGGTTTCTTTTAAATTAAGGAAAGCAACTTTTACATCTGTTATTAATTGATCTAGTTTTAAAGTTTCTCCGCTTCTAGTTTTAAAAGGTTTTCCATCGGGACCATTTATGGTACCAAATCCTATGTGTTCTAAGCTAGTATTAGGAGTCATATTAGCTTTTTTTGCAGCTCTAAATACTTGCTCAAAGTGTAGAGATTGTCTTTTATCAACTACATATAAAATATGATTAGGATTAAACCTTTGCATTCTTTCATAAATACAAGCTAGGTCAGTAGTACTATATAAGGAAGCTCCATCACTTTTTTCAAGGAGAAAAGGAGGTAGTTCCTTTTGATCAGTAGCTTCTTTTATAGGGATTACTTTAGCACCATTACTAACTTCAACTATGCCTAAATGTTCTAAATATTCTTTCATTTCTGGAATAATTGGATAGCATTCACTTTCACCATACCAAAAGTCAAAATCAACACCTAAATATGCATATAATCTTTTTAAATCCTTAATTGATATTTCACATATTTGTTTCCAAAGAAGTACATAATTTGGATTACCATCTTGTAAATCTTTAGTTATTTTTTGACATTCTTTAAGGACTTCTTCATTTTCTTTACATAATTTGCTCATTGCGGGGTAAGTTTTATCTAAATAAGCAATATCAAATTTTATATTTTGAACATCTGTATTTGGGAAGTCTCTTAATATGCCATAAATAACTTCTCCTAGTTGTAATCCATAATCACCTAAATGGGCATCACCTAAGGTTTTATAACCGGCAAAGTTGATAATCCTCTTTAGACTTTCCCCAATAATAGCTGGTCGCATATGCCCAACATGAAGAGGCTTGGCAATATTAGCACCACCATAGTCTATATAGAATAGTTCGTCTTTTTCTTTCTTTTGCATACCAAAATGATCAGTGTTATTCATAACTATTATATATTTATTAATAAAATTATCACTGAGTTTAAAATTAATAAAGCCAGGTTTTACTAATTCTATATCTTTAAATGTTTCTTCTATATTGGTAAGTTCTTTTAGACACTTTACTATTTCTTCTCCAACTGCTAGGGGGTTTTTATGATAAATTTTTGCTATTTTAAAACAATCATCACATTGATAATCACATAAATCAGGTCTGTTAGAAATAATAATTCGAGCTTCTATTACAAATCCACATTTTTCTAAGGCGTAAGTTACTATTTTTTTTAATTCTTCTAAATACATGTTAATTCTCCTATTTTCTGTTTAGTTAAGTATCCGCGTTCATAGGCAAATTATAGTATATGACTAGACTTTTGTCAAACTTATTTCTCATTTTAAATAGCTTTAATTCATACTATTAAGGATAGGAGTAAGTATGAATCAATATATTATTTCTTTAACTATGGAACTTGGTTATTTTGGGATGTTTTTAGGAATGGTTCTTGAAGCAATTATTATAATTATACCTAGTGAACTAATTTTAGCAACGGGTGGTATTTTAGCTTCATTAAAGGTTTTTTCTTTTTTTGGAGCTTTTATAACTGGTTTATTGGGTAGTGTTTTTTGTGCGGCGATTCTTTATGGAATAGGCTATTTTGGTGGTAGAACTTTTGTGGAGAAGTATGGTAAATATTTTTGTATGAGAAAAGAGGATTTAGATAAGGCAGATAGTTGGTTTTTAAAATATGGGATGTTAGCGGCTTTTATAGGGCGTAATTTCCCAATAATTAGGACTTTTATTTCAATTCCAATTGGTTTAACAAAACTTAGTTTTCCAAAATTTTTGTTTTATACAACACTGGGTAGTATTCCTTGGACCTTAGCATTTGTTTATGTAGGTTATGCTTTAGGAAATAATTGGGTTATTTTGCAAAATTATACGGCAAAATTAAAAGTTCCTATTTATATATTAATAATAGTACTATTAATATCCTATATATATAAGAAAGTAAAAAAAGCTAAATTTTAATATTATAAGCACTTGGTCCATTCAGGCAGTTACCATCTATATCAAATCTAGAACCATGGCAGGGACAGTCCCAAGTTTTAGAAAAGGTATTAAAGGTTAAACTACATTTTAAGTGGGGACAAATTCTTGAAACAATATGATATTTTCCAAATTCATCTATGTAAATGCCAACTTTTTTACCATTTAATTGTTTTATTTTTACTTCATCTAGATAGAAAGAATAATAACTTTTTATTTTGGAAATAATATAGGACTTTGAAATTTGAAAGGAATCAATCATAAAATTTTTAATTTGGCCAATACTTGTCCCACGGTAGGGAGCAAAGAGAAAAGTATAGGGATTTGCTTTTTCTAAGATTAAATCAGAAAGTATTTTACCGGCAATAACTCCGTTAGTCATTCCCCAGGTATTAAAACCAGTTGCAATTAGAAGATTGTTATTATCTTTAGAAATTTTTCCGATTAAAGGAAGATAGTCATTGGTCATAATATCTTGGTTTTGCCAGATAAAATCAATTTTAGGCATAAATTCATTAGCAGTTTCCATTAATAGATTATAGTTTGCTTGATAATCAAGATTGCTCCCTAATTTATGGGATTCGGCAATGTAAAGGAGATAGGGGTGCTTGCCTTGATAATATCTTAAGGATTTAGTGGGATAAGTATTTGTAATTGCACTAAATTTTTTGGTTTTAGCAACGGTACCGGCACAGAGATAGCTTCTTTCTATATGTGTTCTTAGGGGAATAAAGCCAGGGGTTAAGAAGAAGGGGTAATGGGTGCAAATGATTACTTTTTTTGCTCTAATATAGCCGTTAGGAGTATCTACTAGATATTCTTCTCCTTGTTGTTTGAGGGTTATAGCTTTAGTATTTTCATATATTCTAATTCCTTTTTTTAAACATATTTCTTTTAAAGCTAAAATATATTTAACAGGATGAAATACGGCTGTATCATCTACTCTAATTGAATATTTTACAGGAAATAGAGATATTTCATTTTTTATTTTGTAGGCTATTTTATTTCTATTTAAGATTAGTTCTTCTTTTCTAAAATTCTTTAAATATTTTATATTATTAGTGAAAACATAAGAAGCAACTCCTTCAAAATCACAATCTATATTAAATTTTACAACATTTTGTTTGACAATTTCTATAGCTTCTTTTTGGGATTTTAAGTATAGGTCACAGATATCTTGACCAAAGTTAGCTTCTAGTTTTTGATAAATTAGTTCTTGTAGGAAAGTTAATTTACCGGTAGTATGGGCACTTACTCCGGTACCTATTTTAGATTCGTCTATTAGGGTTATATCTAACTTAGAGTCTTTTAAGGAAAAGGCAGTAGAAATACCCGCTATTCCTCCCCCAATTATTAATATATCGGTGTGGATTCCTTTGGTTAATTTTGGTTTAGGTTTAAATTTTAATCCCTCTAACCAGATGGATTGTTTTTTCATATTATTATCACCATTATATATTGAGTCATATTTTTATATTTTAAACAAAAGAAGGAAATACTATTGTTATTTTCTTGTAAAACCTTGAAATTTGGGTATTTTCTTTTTTAAACACTTGTGTTATACTCATAAAGATTTGTTTAAGGGAGAAGTGTATTTATGAAAAAGAGAAATGTAGCAATTATAGCCCATGTCGATCATGGAAAGACAACACTTGTAGATGAAATATTAAAAACTAGTGGAATGTTTAGAGAAAACGAGGATACTAGTTCTGTTTCTATGGACTCTAATGCTATTGAAAAAGAGCGGGGGATTACAATATTAGCTAAAACTACCGCGATTGATTATAAAGATTATCATATTAATATTTTGGATACTCCAGGACATGCCGATTTTGGTGGTGAAGTGGAACGTATTATGGATATGGTAGATGGAGTTATTTTAGTGGTGGATGCTTATGAGGGACCAATGCCTCAGACTAGATTTGTTTTAAAAAAAGCTTTAGAAGCTGGAGCTAAACCAATTGTAGTAATTAATAAAGTTGATAAACCTAGTGCTAGATGTGAAAAAGTTTTAGATGAAGTACTTGATTTATTTATTGAGTTGGGTGCTGATGATGACCAGTTAGATTTTAATGTGGTTTACGCTAGTGCTTTACAGGGTACATCTAGTTTAAATCCGGATTTAACTACTCAATCTGAGGGATTTAAAGGATTACTTGATTTAATTATAGAAAAAATACCAGCTCCAAAGGGAGATGCTTCTAAACCTTTACAGTTTCAACCAGCTTTACTAGATTATAATGATTTTGTAGGTAGAATTGGAATAGGTAGAGTTCATAACGGAGTTATTAAGGTTGGACAAATGGTTTCATGTCTTAGATTAGATGGTAGTATAAAACAGTTTCGTATTCAAAAGTTATTAGGTTTCTTAGGAATGAAAAGATTAGAAATTACTAGTGCTGAAGCTGGGGATATAGTTGCAGTAGCGGGGCTTGCTGATATTTCTGTAGGAGAAACGCTTTGTAATGCGGGAGAGGTTTTTCCACTTCCAATTCTTAGAATAGATGAACCAACTTTACAAATGACTTTTGGTACTAATACTTCTCCTTTTGTTGGAAGAGAAGGTAAGTTATTAACTGCTCGTCAAATAGAAGAACGTTTAAATAAAGAAATGCAAAAGGATGTTAGTCTTAAAGTAGAACCTAATGATAGTGAGTCTTTTCTAGTATCAGGTAGGGGTGAGTTACATTTAGGTATTTTAATTGAAAATATGCGACGTGAAGGATTTGAGATTCAAGTATCTAAACCTAAAGTTATTATTAAAGAGGAAAATGGAGTTAAGTTAGAGCCATATGAAGATTTACAGATTGAGACGCCTGAAGATTCAGTTGGATCAGTTATTGAACAATTAGGTATTAGAGGGGCAGTTATGGATAACATGACTAACTTTGGTAACCAGGTTAGACTTCAATATACAATTCCATCTAGGGGATTAATAGGATTTATGACTGATTTTATGACTCTTACTAAGGGTTATGGAATTATTAATCATACTTTTAAAGAGTACCGGGAATATGAGAATATTGTAATTGGGGAAAGAAAACTAGGTGTTCTTGTTTCAATGGAAGCTGGTAAGTCAACAGCATATGCTATTGGTAACTTAGAAGATCGTGGAATTATGTTTATTGAACCAGGTACTGAAGTATATGAGGGAATGGTTATTGGTGAATGTAATAGAGAAGATGATTTGGCTGTTAATGTGGTTAAGGGTAAACAATTAACTAATATGAGAGCTAGTGGAAGTGATCATACTGTTGTATTAAAACGTCCTAGACAGATTACTCTTGAATATGCACTAGATTATATTAATAATGATGAGTTAGTGGAGATTACTCCTAGTAGTTTAAGAATTAGAAAAAGAATCTTAGAAACAGATCAGAGAAAAAGATTTGATTCTAGAAAGCCTGCTTAAAAATATAAATAGTTAATAAAGAATTCTAAATTGATAGAATTCTTTTTTGTTTTTTGTTATAATTAATTTAAGATAAAGAGGTGTCTAAGATGAATGATAAAAAAAATTTAGATGAATTAAAAACTGAGGATACAGATAAGACTATTCCAAAGGATACAGAAATAAAATGGGAGAGTAATACAACTTTAAAAGATAATGTAGGGGAAAATAATTATATGTATAATGATCCTACTACTTCTGTAAATAAAGAAGATAAGAGTGGGGATTCATTAGAAGAACCTATTATTATGAAAGAGGAAAAAGTGGTACCAGAAAGTAAACCGATTGAGATTAAGGAAGAATTACCCTTAGTTACGGAGTTAAAAGAAGAAAAGCCACTTACTGATAATAATATTCAGCAAACTAAGAAGACTAATATATTACTTATTTTATTGTTTATATTTTTATTGATATTTGTCATTTTTTTACCACAAATAACGGGGTTTTTTAAAACGTTTAGTAAAAATATGGAACTAAATAGTTTGAAAAAGCCTGTTCCAACAGCTAGTAGTAAGCCCGTTTTTATAAACAATTTATCATGTGATTTAAAGAAAGTAGATGAGACTACTAAAGAAGAGACTTTAAAAACTTATATATTTTCTGCAGTAGAGGGTAAATTAAAGCAATTTACTTTGGTGACGAAGCTTACTGTCCCTACAGTAAATACAGTTAGTAGTGAGGTCTTAAAATTAAATAATAGTAAATGTCAGTTATCGGCATCAAATCAAGTAGGAATTGATGGACTTATTACAACTTGTACTTTGACTGATACTTCATCTTTAGAAAAAATGATAGTAGATTTAACAAAAGTAAAGGAAACAGATTTAAAACAGGATGATAAGGTGATTACTTTAGATTATAAATTAGATCAGAATATTAAAGAAATAAAGGAATCTTTAGTCGCATCTAAGTTTATTTGTACAAACGACTAGTCATAGTCTTTTTTTTCTGTTATAATTAGCACGGTGATTTTATGAAGAAACATATTTATATTTTGACTTTTATAACTTTGATAATAGATCAATTTATTAAGATGATTGTTGTTAAAAATTTATCTTTAGGGGCTAGTATTTCTCTTATACCTGGTTTTTTTAAAATACAATATGTAGAAAATACAGGAGGAGCATGGGGAATTTTGGGAGATAGTACTTGGATATTAATTTTAGTTAGTGCAGGTGCTATAATTTTACTTAATAAGTATTTAGCAAAAGAGACAGATAAGGGTTTTTCAAAGTTTAGTATTTTGGCTTATGGATTATTAATGGGTGGTATATTAGGTAACTTAATTGATCGTCTATTGCATGGAGCAGTAATTGATTATTTATCTTTTATGATTTTTTCTTATGATTTTCCTGTTTTTAATTTAGCTGATATGGCTATCATAGTTGGAATGGTATTACTAATAATAGATTTGATGAGGGGTGAGATTAATGAACGTTATAATAGAAAAGGCAGATGTTAGATTAGATCAATATTTAGCTAATGCTTTAGAGATTAGTCGTAGTAAAGTTCAGAAACTAATGAAAGATGGAAGAATTACTATTGATGAAGTTCCGGTTTTTGCTAATAAAAAGGGTAAACTTGGGGAAGTAGTAGAAGTTTCAGATGATTTGACTTTTGAAATAGATATAACAGGAGAAGATATTCCTTTAAAGGTTATTTATGAAGATGATGATTTGCTTATTATTAATAAGGCCAGTGGGATGGTTGTTCATCCTGCTCCTGGTAATTATACAGGGACTTTAGTGAATGCTTTAATTTATAAATTTTCTTTAAGCAAAGGTAGTTCTAATATAAGACCTGGTATTGTGCATCGATTAGATAAAGATACTAGTGGATTAATGGTTGTTGCTAAAAATGATAATGTGCATGAGAAACTTAGTGTAATGATGAAACTAAAAACGGTAGAAAGAAAATACTTAGCTTTGGTTTCAGGACTAATTATGCATGAAACAGGAACTATTGATGCTCCAATTGGTAGAGATCCTGATAATAGACAGAAGATGAAAGTAACAGATCAAAATAGTAAGAATGCAGTAACACATTTTACAGTTTTAAAAAGATATAAGGATAAAACTTTAATAGAATGTAAATTAGAAACAGGTAGAACACATCAAATAAGAGTTCATTTAGCTTATATTGGATATCCTGTTTTTAATGATCCAGTTTATGGTAGGCGAGGTAAGACTACTGAATTTGGTCAATTTCTTCATTCTAGGAGTATTCGTTTTATTCACCCTATTACTAAAAAAGAATTGTTTTTTGAAGTAGATCCTCCAGAAGAATTTACTGATTATTTAAAAGAATTAGAGCTAGAGGCCTAATTTTTTTAATATTTTCTTCCTTTTTTTCTTCCTTTAAGATATAATTTATAATAATGACATGAAAGGGGAGGTTTATAATGGATGAAACAGTAGAAAGAAAAAATTTATTAACTATGAAATTACTTCATTACTTTATTACTGATCTTAATTATAATCCTATTGTTTTACAAGGCGTAGATAATGAAATTTGGTTAGAAAATTTAAATGGTACTTATAAGATTGTAAGAATTGTATCTGATTATATACATAATGATGAGCAAATGGAATTTGATTTGTTTAAGACTAAAAAGGTAATGAGTAAAATTAAATATAAAACACTTTCTTTACACATGAATGCTTTAAGTATTTATACTGATTTAGGAGAGAGTGCTAAAATAATAAAGGAAAAAGATATAGATTCTGTTTATTTATATGAAGAGGATGATTTAAAGAAATATCCAGAAGTAATGGAGGCTTTTCCAGATATTACTGATAAATTGGAGTTTACGGAAGAAGGATTACAACTATTTGTAAAAATAACAGAGGATATTAATAATAAGAATAAAACTGATGCTAAAAAGGTTGATGATGTTTTTAAAAAGAAGGATCCAGTTGTTACGAAGGTATTAATTGGTATAAATATTTTAGTGTTTTTATATATGACTTTTTCTGGTAACTTTGATAATTATACTAATAGATTTTGTGTCTATGGCCCTTTAATTAGGGTGGGTGAATATTATAGGTTAATTACAGGAATATTTCTTCATGGTGGTATATTACATTTAGTTTTTAATATGTATGCTCTTTATATAATAGGTAGTCAAATAGAAGGATTTATGGGTAAAACTAAGTATTTGATTATTTATTTGTTTAGTGGGGTAATGGGAAGTTTATTATCTATTACTTTAGGAAGTTATGCTAGTGTAGGAGCCAGTGGTGCAATATTTGGATTAATGGGTTGTTTATTATATTTTGGTTATCATTATAGAGTTTATTTGGGAAATGTAATAAAAAGTCAGATTATCCCACTTATATTATTTAATTTAGTCATGGGATTTGTGATGACAGGTATAGATAATTTTGCCCATATAGGGGGATTAATTGGTGGTATATTAATAAGTATTGCTTTAGGGGTAAAATATAAAAGTTCAACATTTGAAAAAGTAAATGGTTGGGTAGTCGCTATTATATTTATGGTATTTTTAACTTATATGGCTTTGTTTTATGTGCATTAGAATCCTTAAAGGGGTTCTTTTTATTTTTTTTAAATGAGATATGGAATTAGATAGGTTATAGTGCTATAATTAAGGAGGAGGGTTTTATATGAATATTATAGAGACAAAATTGGAAGATTGTTATATTATTGAACCAGATGTGCATGGTGATAACCGTGGTTATTTTATGGAAACACATAATGTAAACAAGTTAAAGGAATTAGGAATAAATGTGACTTTTGTTCAGGCTAATGAGTCATTTACAGCTAAAAAATGGACTTTAAGAGGATTACATTTTCAAACTAATCCGTATAATCAAGCTAAGTTAGTTAGATGTATCAATGGGGCTATTTATGATGTGGCAGTTGATTTAAGAAAGGATTCTAAAACATATAAGGATTGGATTAAGGTAGAATTATCTGGAGAAAATCATCGTCAATTATATTTACCTAGGGGTTTTGCTCATGGATTTTTAACTTTAACGGATAATGTTACTTTTTGTTATGAAGTTGATAATGATTATAACTTTGCTAGTGATGCTGGAATTAGATATAATGATCCAGATATTAATGTGGATTGGGGACTTCCAAGTGGAGTTGAACCTCTTTTATCTGAAAAGGATACTAAGGCACCAGTTTTAATAAAAAGTAGAGCGGATTTTTAAGGGGGAATTAAAGAATGAAATATTTAGTAACGGGTGTTAAAGGACAACTTGGATATGATGTGGTAAGAGAACTTATAAATAGGGGTATTAATGAACAGGATATAGTAGGATTAGATATTAATAATCTAGATATTACTGATAGGGAAGCTGTTGATAAAGTGTTTTGTCAGGTAGGACCTGATGTGGTTTTTCATTGTGCAGCATTTACTAATGTTGATTTAGCTGAAGTAAAGCAGGCTGATTGTTATAGGGTAAATGTAATAGGTACTAGGAATATTTCAGCAGCTTGTAAGGCTTTACAAGCTAAGTTAGTTTATGTTAGTACAGATTATGTTTTTGATGGAACAAAAGAAGGCAGTTATGAAGTGTTTGATGATGTTAATCCATTAAGTGTTTATGGCAGATCAAAATATAATGGAGAACAGGAAGTAAGGGAATGTCCTAAACACTTTGTTGCTAGAACTTCATGGGTATTTGGAGCTAATGGTAAGAACTTTATTAAAACAATGATTAATTTAGCTAGTAGTCATAAAGAATTATCTATTGTAGATGATCAAATAGGTAGTCCTACATATACAAGAGATTTAGCTAAGCAATTAGTCGAATTAGCTAGAACAGAAGAGTATGGTACTTACCATGTAACTAATGATAATTATTGTAGTTGGGCTGACCTAGCTGAATATGTTTTTTTGAAGTTGGGCTATAATACAGAAATAAATAGGGTAACGACAGAGGAGTATGAAGAAATGAATACTAAGAAGTCAGCTCCTAGGCCTAAAAATTCTAGGCTTAGTAAAGAGTCATCTTATACAAGAGGATTTGATCCGCTTCCTGATTGGAAGAATGCGGTTGATCGTTATTTGATTGAGCTTAAGTTACTTTCTTCTTTAGATTATGAAAATAATAATATGCTTGGTAATAAACAATTAATAAAATAGGGATTTTTAATTTTAAAAGTCCTTTTCTTTTTCAAAATTTCCAAGTATAATA
>JAVWCU010000026.1:0-14102 GCA_036648855.1 Bacilli bacterium | reverse complement strand
TTCTATTTGACACATCAATAATATCACCAGTTACTGTATCATATCTACTTACTAAATATGGCGCTTCACCACAAGAAACTTCTAGTCTTAAATTATTTATATAATCTTCCCAAGTTTTAGAACCTATAAATCTAATTTTTTCAGTGTTAGTTTTCCAACCTTCTTTTGTTTCTATATTAAATATATTAGAATAGCCAAACCAATCATCATCAATTAAATTATTTTGCTTGTTACATATCCATGATGGTGTAAACACTTCAGCTTTTTCTCTTGATCTTAATTGTTGTTCTTGTCTACTTTTTTTAATTCTAGGTCTTATAACTTGTCCGTGGTAACTTATAATTTTTGATATTGTAATTTCAGAATTAAATTTATATAAATCACCGTATGGCATATAATTATCTGTTGCCCATATAATATTTTTACCAGTAGTATTATCTCTTAATAAAATAGCTAATAATTCACAATCTAAATTATACACATTATTTTCTTTAACATCAATTGCTTCATTATCCATTATATCTTCCCCCCCTTTCAAACAAATTCATTAATAATATTATAACATGAAAAACTGTTTTTTCATTGTGTATAAAAAAATCTGTGTGCTAAATATTAATTATTTTCTCTCTTTCTAAATTTGAAAACATTCTAAATTTTTTCTCGTTTGAAGACATATAAAAATACACATCCTTTCGGAAGTGTAATATACCACGCTTTAGTTAAATTATTTTTTTATTGATGACTACTCTAAGAGGTCGATTAATTTAACCATTACTAATCTTCTTTATTATCTTTAGGCCTCATTATTATAATAGACTTATTATCTAAATTAAAACCCTGTTTAATTTCATTTAATGTATCTATATCTAAACTCTTAATAATTTCTAATTTATTAGGAATTACCTTCCCATATTCAATTAAATCATAAACTAAATTATCTAAAGTAACATTAATATTATCGGCAATCATTATTTCTGATGCTAACCAAACTTTTTTAAGTCTAGCTAAGTCTTCTTCTGTTATTTCAGTTGTCTTACAAAAATCTAAAATAGTTTTAGCAAGTTCTTCTGGTTTATCAGATTCAGCTGCAAAGACTAAAGTTATATAATCTTTTGTTTGTTCTCTATCAAAATAGAAATTAGTCATACAATTATTTTTCTTCATTTGTTCTCTAAATAATGAAGAAGAACCAAATATAATTGTTAGAATAGCACTACAATACATACTATATAAATAATGATTATATTTATCTTGCCAAGGTAGTTTAATAGAAAGTCCTAATTTAGTATTTAAAATATTAGTTTTTACTTCTTTAAAGGGTATTAAAACCTTAGCGGGTTCTTTAGCTTCTATTAACTGAACTTTAATTCTTTTAGAGTTATTCTTTAAATCTAAATTATTTTTAACTGTTGTTATTATCTTATCTGGATCTATATTACCTGTTGCTACTATAAACATATTATTTTGCTGATAAAAGGCATTATAGCAATTATATAAATCTTCTTTAGTTATTTGGTTAATAGAAGCTACTGTTCCTGCTATATCTACTCTAGTATTATCTACTTGATAAGTTCCTTCCTTCATAAAGCCATCTAGTTGCCACTCTGCATCATCATCATACATTTTAATTTCTTCAGCAATAATACCCTTTTCTTTTTCAACATTACTATCAGTAAAGTAAGGTTTATTAACATAACTGATTAAATAATCCAAATTTTCATACAAAGAAGTACTACCTTCAATTAAATACCTAGTACTTTTTAAGTTAGTAGAGGCATTACAATTAGTTCCTGTTTTAGCAAAGAAACTAAAGGGATCAAGTCCATCTTCTTGTTCAAACATCTTATGTTCTAGAAAATGAGCTATTCCATCTGGGACATTAATCAACTTATTATCTAATTTAAAACTAGTTGTTGTTGAACCGTATTTAGTAATATAATGAACACTATAGTTATTCTTATTTGTATAAGGTATTAGAAATAGCTCTAAACCATTTTCTAATTTTTCATATATAAGAGTCTGGTCTAATCCCGCTAATTTAATCTTCATGATTATCTTCTACCCCCTCTAATAAAAATATAGTATTAATACTAACTTTCTTAGCAAAATTAACTACATCTTCTTTTGTAACTTTCTCAATTTCAGCACTTCGTTTAGCAAGAGGATCAGCATTCATCAAATCAGTAGCAACTCTTGCTTCAATTAAAGCCTCAGGTATATCTTCTATCTCTAAGATTCTATTTTTATAAGCCTCTAAAGCATTTGCTAACTCTAAATCAGTAAACTTACCATTTATCATATCCGTCATTTCATGTTCTATAAGTTTAACTGTTTTATCAAAATTATTCTTATCAATACCAGCTTTTAAGATTATTAAATTATCTAATTTTCTCATACTAGCAGAAATATAATATGCTAAAGAATGCTTTTCTCTAATATTTTTAAAGAACTTAGAATCTGGACCAGACCCTAAAATAATAGTATATATATTATATACATAATTAGTCTCAAATAAGGAACTAGGTTTAACACTACACGCTATTGCTAATTTAGACTGATTCATGGTTTCTGGTTCTTTAATTAGTAAAGGAGTATTCCTTTTATTAACAGCAGGTAAAAAAGCTTGCTCTCTAGGCTTTTTAAAAGTTGAAATATTAAAATACTTCCTAATTAAGGTTTCCATTTCACTAAAATCAATATCTCCTAACACATATATATCAAAATAACTACTTATAAGTACTTGATTATAATACTGTTGTTCTATTTCTGGAGTTATAGTCTCTAAGTCCTCAATATATCCATTTTCCCGATAAGCAAATACTTGATTATTATCCATATTTTCTAATAATCTAACTATGCTATAAGCATCATGAGATTCTTTTCCATTATTAATATTAGTCTTAACTTCATCCTTAGCAGATGAAAAAGTCTCCATACTAACAGTTCCATCTTTAAGTTTATTATTAAAAACAATCTCACTTAAGAAGGCTAAACTCTTATCTAGCATTCCTGATTCTGTATATTTTTCTTCTAGTAAAGTCATTTCTATATTAATATTACTATATAAACCTAATCTATAACACGATGCAGAAAGAAGAACATTATATAAGTTTTCTCCTTCAAGAGCTAAAGACCTCCTACTAGGATACTTTTCTGTCCCTTCTAAAATAATAGTAGTCAATAAATTAGATTTAGTAATGTTTTCCCGTTCTATGGGTTGTTTTAAATGTACTTGGATTGTTATAGTCTTAAATTTATCTGTTTTAATCATATGTAAACAGTTAGAGCCTATCTCTATATCTTTATATTTCATTCTTCTCTCCTTGTCTAGTCTATAGTATATGTAAATTACTAATTTTTATTTATTATAATATAACTGTTCTAAAGATTCTAAAGCTAAGATAATCATTTCTGTAAAGCTTTTTTCCCGCATCTCACTAGTTGTTACTTCATTAGTAATAAAGGAGTCAGATACTGTTAAAATAGAGCTGGCTTGTTTACCTAGTTTTGAAGCTATATGAAATAAAGAGAATGTTTCCATTTCAACACCCAAGCAGTGATGAAGTTCTTTTAAGGGAGAAACATAACCTCCTTCATTATAAAAAGCTTCACTGCAAAAAATATTACCTAAAGTTATCTTTTTATTTAAAGAAGAAGCAGTTTTTATAATCTGTTCGTTTAAAACGGGACTACTAGCAATAATTTTAGTATCTTTATTACAAAAACTAAGTCCAAAATTAGATTCACTAATAGAATTATTAACTAGGACTAAATCAAATAGATTTAATTCTTTAACATAACTACCACATGACCCTACTCTAATAATATTTTCAACATTATAAAATTTATATAATTCATAAGCATATATACCCATACTAGGAATACCCATCCCTGATGCTAAAACGGTAATAGGCATTCCCTTATATTTACCAGAATAACCTAGAATATTCCTAACTTGATTAATTTGTTTAACAGAAGTTAAATAGTGTTCAGCAATAAACTTAGCTCTAAGCGGATCTCCTGGCATAATTACATTCTTTTCTATTTCAATATCAGTACTTTCTATATGTGGAGTAGCCATATTATACCTTCTTTCTATAATTAATTATAGCATATTTTTAAATAACCCGTCTTAATAAAAGAAAAGAACCTAAGTTCTTTTAATTATCATTATCATCTGATTTGATTAAAACTTCTCTTGGTTTACTACCATTAGAGGGTCCTATAATACCTCTTTCTTCTAATAAATCAACAATTCTGGCAGCTCTATTATAACCTAGTCTATACTTTCTTTGAATTAGTGAAGAACTGATTTTACCCGTCATAATTGCAAACTCTACGATTTCATTATAAAGGGGATCATCATATTCTTCTTTAGCATTTTTAACTTCATTCATACTAGGTCCATCTGTAATAGTTAAATTAGTAAAAGACTCATCATATTCAGCTTTTTGCTGTTGAACCGTATAATCAACTAATCTTTGAAGTTCTTCATCTGAAACATAAGCTCCTTGAACTCTAACTGGAGAAATCTCTCCCATTGGGAAATAAAGCATATCCCCTTTTCCTAGTAACTTTTCTGCTCCCATTCGGTCTAAAATAGTTCTTGAATCAATACTACTACTAACTGCAAAGGAAATACGAGATGGAATATTAGCTTTAATAATTCCTGTAATAATATCTGTAGAAGGCCTTTGTGTTGCAACTATTAAATGGATACCAGCAGCTCTTGCCATCTGAGTAATTCGCATAATAGAATCTTCTACTTCTTTACTAGCTACCATCATTAAATCCGCTAACTCATCTACTATAGTAACTATATAAACCATTTTAGGTACTTTCACATCATGCTTACCTTCGTTTTGCTTATCAACCCATTCATTATAAGTAGCAATGTTTTTTACATTATGATCACTAAAGACTTCATATCGGCGTTCCATTTCTACTACTATCTTTTGTAAAGCGATATTAGCTTTTTTAGGATCTGTTACTACTGGCATTAATAAATGAGGAATCCCATTATACATACTAAGTTCTACTTTTTTTGGATCTACTAAAACCAATTTAACTTCATCAGGCTTAGTTCTCATTAAAATAGAGGCAATAATACTATTTATACAAACTGATTTACCAGAACCGGTTGAACCCGCTACTAGTAAATGGGGAGTCTTATCTATTTCACACCAAACTGGATTACCCATAATGTTTTTACCAAGAGCTACTAGTAATTTATTGTTTTCTTTTCCTTTAGGGACATTTTCCATAATTTCTCTTAAGCCCACCATGTTAATTGTCTCATTAGGAAGCTCTATTCCAACTGTTGACTTACCAGGAATAGGAGCTTCAATTCTTACATCCTTCTTAGCTAACGCTAAAGATATTTCTTTATTTAAAGATAAGAGTTTACTAACTTTAGTTCCTGAATTAAGTTCTAATTCATACTGAGTAACAGCAGGACCCTCAGTAACAGCTACTACTTTACCTGTTATACCAAAATCTTTAAGAACCTTTTCTAAAGCTAAAATATTCTTTTCTATAATAGTTTGATTGTTTCTTTTTTGCTTTTTAGGTAAAGCTAGTAAACTAACACTAGGAAGCGTATATTTATAATTATTAACTGGAGTTTCTATTGCAGATTTAGGAGACATATCCGTTTCTAAAGGACTATTTAAAGAAGGAACTAACTCCACTTCAGATGGTTCTTTATAATCACACAAAGTATTTAATTCCTGTAAACTAGAAATAGTATAACTAGTTTTTTCTGGTTCCTTAACTGGAGTATCTGTATTAACAATTACAGCACTAGCTTCAGTAGCTTCTTTATATGAGGTTTTTCTATTAGGATGTTTGAACTTAGCTAAGAAGCTTTTAATATTATCTGTAAATGATATTCCCGTTACTAAGAAACAACCTACTACTATAACTACTCCTGAGACTATATAAGCTCCTACTACGGCAAAGAGTTTAGTAAATAGAATACTAAATATAGCACCAATAAGACCGGCACCTTTTAAAGTAATGACTTGTCCATGAGTAATTCTATTAAAATTACTCATTAAATTAGTTACTGTTTCTTTAATAATAATTAACACATCACCCTTATTTTCTGTAACATAAGTAATATGTGCTAAAACAATTAAACCTAGTATTACACAATAAATACCAATTAATCTACTACTAAAGAAATTAGGCCATTCCTTTTTCCAAATCATATAACAGCCAACTACTAACATAGCAAATAGCAATATTTGATAACCAGTTCCTATTAAAAACATAGCAAAAGAAGCAGTTATTGAACCTACAAATCCAAAAGGTTTAGGTACAATGCTTAAAATTGCTAAAATAACTAAAACAATTCCTATTAACTCTTCAGTATGATCAAAGCCCTCTTTTTTAGTTTCTTTTCTCTTTTTCTTCTTTGCCATTTTTACACCTCAATTATTATCTATATTATATCATGTACTTAGAGAAATCTGCAAACAAAGTGATAATTTTTATTTAGAGTATTTAGTCTGATACCACTCTTCTATATTGGAAATTCATTAGGACGCTAGTAAAAATCTTTTTGAAAAACATTTATTCTTACTAATTAAAAGAATTACTATTAGTCCTAGTATAAAAAATAAAACAATATTTTTCTTATACTTGGCATAATATCACATCCATCTTCACTATAGTATTTTCTTTTAACAAAAAAAGAGTATTACTACTCTAATAATTTTTATTTTTTAAAAATCTTGGTATTTCATAGTCTCCATCATCGTCATCATCATCGTCATCTAAAGAAATTGGTCTAGACTTATGAGATGAAGAATCAAGAACTTCAATATCTCGCGGAGCACTTCTTCTAGTATTTTGAATATTATTATATAATGGCAAAGGTGGCTCTTTTAGGTCTTTATCAAAACCTGTTGCAATAACAGTTACAATTACTTCATCAGTTAAATTCTCATTAATAACTGAACCAAATATAGTATTTATATCTGTATTAGCAGCAGCTCTAACTACTTCTGCAGCTTGTTCAGCTTCAAATAAAGTTAAGTTAACTCCTCCAGTAATATTAATAATGGCATTAGTTGCACCCACAATACTAGTCTCTAGTAGTGGAGATGAAACAGCCTGTTTAGCAGCTTCTACTGCCCTATCTTCACCCATTCCAATACCAATACCAATAATAGCATTACCAGACTTCTCCATAACTGCTTTAACATCGGCAAAATCTAGGTTAACTAATCCTACTACTGCAATTAAATCAGAAATAGATTGAACACCTCGTCTTAATACATTATCTACTTCTTTAAAAGCCTCCATCATTGGAGTTGTTTTATCAATTATTTCTCTTAAACGATCATTTGGAATAACAATTAAAGTATCTACATGCTTCTTTAACTCATCAAGTCCAAGCATAGCATTTTCCATTCTTCTTTTACCTTCAAAGCCAAATGGTTTAGTAACAATTGCCACCGTTAAAGCCCCTAAATTCTGAGCTATCTCTGCTATAACCGGAGCGGCACCTGTTCCTGTTCCACCACCCATTCCACAAGTGATAAATACCATGTCTGACCCAGTTAAGGCCTCTTCTATTTCCTTTTTAGATTCAACAGCTGCTTCTTTACCAATTTCAGGTTTAGCTCCAGCTCCTAATCCATCCGTAAGAGTAGAACCAATTTGAATCTTAATATCAGCTTTAGAGTTATTTAAAACTTGCAAATCTGTATTTGCAACAATAAACTCTACACCCTTTACTCCAGACTCAACCATTCTGTTGACAGCGTTCCCGCCACCTCCACCGATACCAATAACTTTTATTTTGGCTAATTGATCCATCTCTAGCGTATCCAACATATAAATCCTCCTCTAATTGTTATCAAAAAAATATCCAAACACTCTACTAATTATTGTATCATTAGCAAGAGAATTCTTATGTCCCTTAGCAGATACAAAATCTTCTGATTTATTATCATTAAACATAGAATAAGTCTTACCCCTTAATTCTAACTTTTTATGAAAATATTTAGTAATCCCTGATGCACTAGTATACTTATTATTCCTAATACCTAGGGATGTAATATTATAAGTTGTAGCACTTCTTCCCAGTTCATTATCAACAACATACTGAAATCCCGCTAACTCACTAATACCACCTGTTATTATTATATAACTTATTTCCCGATTTGTTAAGATATTTATTTGCTTTTTTGCCAAACGCAACATTTCTATTAGTCTAGCCTCTACTATTTCTGATATTTCTAATTGATTTAAAGTAATTTGTTCACCATTTTTATTTGTAACTTCAATCGTATCATTAATATCTGCATATCTTTTATTACCAACCGCAAAATTTTCTTTTAGGTATTTGGCTACCTTCCTACTTACATGATATACGTATTGAATATCTTTGTCAATATTCTTAGAACCAGTATCTAGTACTTCATCCTTAATCATAATACCTTTATTATAAATAGAAACCTTTATTGTTTCATAACCGATATTTACTATAGCCCCTACTTCTTTATCATAAAGGCTATTTCTAGCTTCATAATAATCTCCTGTTTCAGAAAAGGCCATATCTACTGCTTCTAAATTACAGTTTTTTAATACTTCCTCTAAGCTCTTTAAATTATCTTTAGGAATTGAGGCAATAACAGCTTTAACTGATAAAGTAGAGCCTACTTGTCCACGAGGATCTTTTACTCCTTCATCATCATCAACTCTAAAAGCTATTGGAGTAACCGTTATTAACTCATATCCATCTTTAACACTACCTAAAACAGAATCTGCTAATACCCTAGTTACATCTGTTGACTTGATTAAATGATCATCACTGGTAACTTCTATTTCTCCAGTAGTAATAGATAATTCCCTTTGATAAGATGGTATACAAATAATAGCTTTATCTAACTTTATACCTAGCAATTCCTCTTCTTTTAATAGAGCCTCTTTTAAAGATATAGTAGCAAGTTCTACATCTACCACAAAACCTTTATGAACCCCTTTACTAGGAACAGATGTTGCAGCAAGGCAAAAAAACTTGTCATCAATAACTTCATTCGCGACAATTTTAATTTCATTACTACCTATATCTATTCCTATATAAACTTTCTTCATATATGCTCCTATATTATCTATATACATTGTACAATAAATTAAGCCTAAAGAAAAGACTATTTTTGCATATCCTTACTCCTATATATGTTATAAGAAGAAATACTCCCTATATAATCAAAACTCTCATGTACCCAGTTAATCAGTTCTGTACTAGTTTGACCAATTAATTTATCAGCTTTAGGGATTAAAAAGTTAATTGTCTTTGAAGAAGTAAGATTACTAAGTTCTTCTATATATTTAGAAACACCATTATAACCCATATTACCATCATTTACTAAATCATATTTGTCTAATTTAAGACCTGCTTCTAGTTTAAATAAATAAGCTTGATAAGAGAAAATATAAGTACTAGGATTATCTATTAAATAAGAAGTAATTGTCTTTATATTACTAACCGTCTCTTCTTTAACATACTTATATTTAACTAGATTCAAAGAGTTATTCCAAATATAGTTATTTTTTTGATAATAATCAGTAAAACGAATAAAATTCATTACTAAAATTATAGGAACTAGGGTATAAACAATTAGGGGTCTTTTGAAAGATATAGAAGCCGTTAAATAGCAAATAACTGGTACTAAAGATAAAAGAACATGGGGTATATCAAATAAAGGATAATTCATTATTTGAAAAGCTAAAACATATAAAAGAAATATAGACTTATCTTTTTTAATAAATAATCTGTAGAGTAAAAACAAAATAATTAAAATAGTTAAAAAGAAACCTATTCCTAACTCTAAATTATCTTTTCTAAAATCAAATAAACCTAGTATAGTATAATCTATAAAAGGAAAAAATGCCTTGTTAATTAAGAGATATATGAATAAACATAATACAGGTATACTAAACCCAATTAATCTTTTTTTACCGTCGACCTGTTTTTTTATAATTAGATAAAGGCTAGGAAGTAAACATATAAGACCAATACTTTGTTTAGTTAATAATAGTAGGCCTAAAATAAAGCCAATTAAATAATCTGGTTTATTTACTTTTTGTTCTAGATAAATAATTAAAAACAAACATAAGAAACAAAGAATATTATATGTGGGAATCATTACCACTATAATTATAAAAGCCGTTGTAATAACTGCACTAGGTTTATTTATCTTTCTAATTATATAGTAAATAAAAGTCATTAATAAACTATTATAAATATAATAACTAATTAAGTTACTTCCTAGTATACGTAAAAAGAAAGAGCCTAATAAAGGATATAAAGGGGTCGTTACCAGGTTAAAGTCTAAATATGGAATCATTCCTGATGCTATGTTATTAGTAAAGCCATATAACCATATTTCATCCATTGTAACTTCATAGACAAATAAGCCATAGATAAGACTAATAAAAAAGATAAAAAGAAGTTCTAAAATTAAACTAATTCTTTCCTTCTTCATAGCTATTCCATTATCTGGAAGTGATTACCAGAATCTAAATATAGAATCCCATGTCTTCCCTCTAATTGAGGTAATACTGAATTATAATAATTAATCATATCAAACTTCGTTAAAGTTAAATAAACACTGTTAGAATCATCCATCGTTAATAAAAACCGGTCTTTATCAAAGTCATTAGGGACATAAGTAATCTCTGATATTTGCCTTCTTAAATCATCTTCAATGTTATTCATCCCGTTTATAAAAGAAGACCTCTTAGTATCAGGTATATAGTTTAAAACTGTAGGAATACCATATATCCTGTCACTGCTTAATAATTCAGTACCATCTTCTAAAATAACTTTATTATTATCTGATTGCCACTGATAAAGAAGTTTATACTCAGTTACTTTAATTTCAAAAGTAAATAAAAACCTTCTACTTACTCTAACATCCTTTATATAGGGATTAGCTTTTATTTTTCTTTTAATAGAGCTAGAACTTGTCCCAAAGAAACTAGGATAATTAGAGATACCCCCTGCTTCAATTAATTCTTGATCAGAAACTAGACTATTACCTAAAATAACAATATTTTCAGTTTTAAAAAGAAGTAATCCCATATAAGAAAAATAAATAATAACACCAAAAAGAAGTACCAGTAAAATCGGTATAACTCTAATATGTCTTTTTTTCTTTATCTGCTTTGCCATTGCTATTTCTCCCAATTTATTAATTCTTGTTCTACTTTTAAAGTAATATTATAATTATCCAGTACTGCTTGTTTTACTAAATCTATTAAATCTTTAATATCTGTAGCCTTTGCTCCTCCTAGATTAATAATAAAATTCGCGTGTTTATTACTTATCTGGGCTCCGCCTTTAGTTAAGCCTTTTAAACCTAAATCTTCAATCATCTTACCTGCATATAAATTATCAGGATTCCTAAATACTGATCCAGCACTAGGATATTCTAAAGGTTGACTTTCTAATCTCCTAAGTTTTCTTTCTTTCATAACTTCTTCTATTAAAACTCTATTACCTTTTTTTAGTCTTAGAGTTGCATCAAGAATAATATAGTCCTTGTGAGTTTTAAAATATGAAGTCCGGTAATGGAAATCTAATTCCCTATTAACCATATTTATTACCTTATATTCAGGAGTTAAAACTTTAACACTCTTAACTATATAACCCATATCACTCTTATAGGCACCTGCATTCATATAGACTGCGCCCCCTACTGTTCCTGGGATACCTGCTGCAAACTCTAAACCAGTTAAAGACTTTTTAGAGGCGAATAAACTTAATTTCATTAAAGGGTAACCAGAACCAACGACTAATTTAGTTCCGGTAACAGTAAGACTATCTAAATAATCGAGCTTAATTACAATTCCATTATATAAATTATCACTAAATAATAAGTTAGATCCATTCCCTAAAATTAACTTTTTAATTTTATAAATTTGACATAATTTTAAAACTATAATTAATTCCTTAACTGATTTAGGTTTAACTAAGACTCTAATTATACCCCCTACTTTGTAAGTAGTATAATTAGCAGCTGGAACATTTTCTATAATAGACCCTACTTCTTTATATTTAAGTTGTTCAATAAATTCATTCATTATTTACCACCTACTAATTCTTTAATAATATTATAGATTTTAGTAGCACTATCTGGTATTCCCAATTTGATAGCATTATCTCTCAGACTGTTATATAAAACTTTATCATTTAAAATAGAGTCAATTAAAGGCATGAGCTCAGTACTTGAAAAATCTTTTTCTTCTAAAATACAAGTTGCACCCTTAGAACTTAATTCTAAGGCGTTCTTTAACTGATGATTATGAGTAACATAAGGGCTTGGAACTAAAATACTAGGTAACCCTAAAGTAGTTATTTCCGCAACTGTACTAGCTCCTGCTCTAGAGACTATTAAATCAGTTCTTTTCATAACTCCTAACATATTATCTAAATACGGCACTACTTTTACATTACTAGGCACACTTAAATTAGCAAAATCTTTATAATAGTCATTTCCTGTTACTAGTAGCACTTCATAAGTTGCATCTTTAAAAGCCGGTACTAAAGTTAAAAGTTTATCGGTCATAGTAGTTGAACCAAGGGAACCCATCACTATTAAAACTAGTTTTTTACTATCAGACAAACCATAATCCTCTTTTTTTATAGGAAGAGCTTTTAAAACTTCCTCACTCCGAGGGTTGCCGGTATATATAACTTTATCTTTATTAAAATAATTAATACTGTTAGGTAGAGATACGCCTATTTTATCAGCATAATTTGCTAGGAATTTATTAGATACTCCGGGAATAGAATTTTGTTCATGAATAAATGTTTTATAGCCCAGTTTCTTTGCAGCATAAATAACAGGAGCAGTAATATAACCTCCTATTCCTAGAACAATATCAGGATTGAAAGACTTAATTAAACTAGAAGACTTATTAATTCCTTTAATAAAACAGGAAATAACTTTAAAGTTAGCAAATATATTATGACGATTTAATCCTTTCATTTCTATCCCAACAAAAGGAATATCTGTTTTTGGTATAAGAGTAGCTTCCATTCTATTTGTGGTACCAATATATAAGAAAGTACTATTTGGTTCTTTTTCTTTAATTTTATTAATTATTGCTAGAGCTGGATAAATATGACCACCAGTTCCACCTGCGCTGACTATTACTCGCATATAATCACTCCCTTAATATATATTATGTATTGGAAATATATCTAAACTATTTATATTATCTATATCTCTATATTATCATATTTTAAGGGTTTTGTATTAACATTTACAAATAATAAATCAGCTTTTTTCATTAATTAAGGAGTTATTACAAAGCGAGATGAAACCATGTTATTTGCATAAGCATATCCAAATGCTATTGCATAACTAAATACTCCTGCTTTTGAGTTATTATGAGACGCTGAGCCACGAGCAAACCATGGCTGCTCTATAAAAATAAAATTATTATCATCATTATACCAATTTTTAGTATTATCGGCATTAGTAGCATCACCCTTTAACCCAGTAGAGATTGTATAATTATCATAATACTTTTCTTCTGGGAAAACACTAAAATTAGCATTTGTATTATCTCTATTTAATACTCCCATGACATATTCATAAGTACCGCCAGACATATCATAAATTCCATAGATTGTTCCTGTTGTTGAAGCACCTGTTCCCATATTCTCTATTTCATATGTATATAAGCATTTATTTGAATCAGCTACATTAACTGTTCCAGAACTACATCCTGTCATATATTTATTATAATTATTTATATATACTTCTTTATTTGCTCCTGTATAGTTAGGATTCCCATACTTGCCATATTTACTTTGAGTTAAGTATGCTGCTGCTCCCCATTCCATATTTTTTGATACGTGAAGATTGCCAGATAAAGAACTAAATCCATATAAATTACCTTTATCTTGCAAATTACGACTAGCTGTAAAAAAAGATGAAATTGATTGATTTGTTAAAATATTAGAATTAGGTTTTATTATAGGACTATTAATTGTTCCTGCTACTTCAAACTTGCCCACCCAAATTCCTGATAAGTTTTCTCCTCCAAAGTTAAATGCTGGATGAAGTGTATAA
>JAVWCU010000025.1:0-14646 GCA_036648855.1 Bacilli bacterium | reverse complement strand
CTCCGACCTCACGCTTATCAGGCGTGCGCTCTAACCACCTGAGCTACAAGCCCATTTATACCAAATTTGTGAGTACTACTACATTCTACAATAAATTCTATGCCTTGGCAAGTCTTTTTTTACCTTTTTTCCCTAAATAAAGTACCTTTCCTTCATCTACTTACTTATTTCAATTACTATTTTCTCTTTTTTTGTTTAAATTTCAAATATAAAATGTAAATTTTGCTAAATAAAGTATCATATATTTGGTATAAAACTATTGAAAAAACACTTAGTGCTAAAAATAGTCCTCCTAATTTCCAGCTGAATTTAGCCAAAGAAAATAAATTTCTTAAAAAGAAAATCTCTGTTAAAAAAGTGATAATCATTACTCCTAACAAAATTCCTCTTGTCTTATTTAAAGGCCTAGATATTCTATATAGATGACTAAATCCTATTACAGCCACCAATAACACAGCCAAAGTAGATATTTCACTCTCAGATAAAATGAAAATTGGTTTAAATATTAGAATAATAATAATAGAAGTAAAAATAACAAAGGCCGAAGGCAAAGCCTTTCCTATTACATTCTTTAAAAAACTACCTTTTACTCTATCCCTATTAACTTCCAGTGCCAAGATAAAAGAAGGTATTCCAATAGTTACCATATTAGTTAAAGATAACTGAATAGGTACAAACGGATAAGGCAATGCTACAAAGAAGAATAAAACAACTAATAAAGTAGTATAAATAGTTTTAACTAAAAATAAAGATGCTGATCTTTCAATATTATTAATAGTTCTTCTTCCCTCTTCAACAATATGAGGAAGACCTGCAAAATTAGAATCTAATAATACCAGTTGTGAAACATTTTTAGCGGCCCCACTACTATCTCCTATAGTTATACTACAATCTGCCTCTTTTAAAGCCAATACATCATTTACTCCATCACCTAAATAAGCAACTACATGTTCATTATTCTTTAAAGCCTTAATAAGCTCCTTCTTCTGACTAGGACTAACTCTACCAAATACTGTATATTCTAAAGCCGCAGAATTTAACTGTTGAAAATCAAATCCTGTCACATCAATAAATTTATCTGCATTTAAAACACCCACCCGTTTAGCAATATGACTAACTGTATGTGGATTATCCCCAGAAATAATTTTAATAGAGACTCCTTGTTCCTTAAAATACTTAAGTGTATTAATAGCTTCCATCCTAACCTTATCCTGAATCAAAAGATACCCTATCTCTTTTATTCCCATTTTATCATCAATTTTAGCTAGCAATAAAACTCTATAGTTCTCTTCATACAAACTACAGTCCACTAAAAATTTCTTACTCTTATTAACATATTCAGGTGCCCCCAATATGAAATTCCCTTGGTCAAAAGAAACTTTAGAATATTTAACATCTGAAGAAAAATCTTCCTTATCTATTAATTTCCACAAGCCTGTCCCTTTATATAAAGTCCTAATTGCTTCCATAGTCGGAGTATTATCATTAAGGGCATAACTAATTTCCCCTAAAATTATACCCATATCTTCCTTGGTATAACCATTAACTGGTATCAAATCTTTTAATTCCATCTTTCCTTCTGTAATAGTTCCCGTTTTATCAAGACATAATACATCTACTCTAGCCAAAGTTTCAATACAATATAATTCTTGTACTAAAACATTATATTTCCCTAATCTGATTACTGAAACTGCTAAAACTGTACTAGTTAACAATACTAAACCATCTGGTATCATTCCAATTAATGCTGCCGTTGTCTGAACTATAGCATTTCCTATTTCTATATTAGGAATTCTCATTTGTCCCCAAAATATCAAAAGCCCTACTGGAATAATTACAATGGATAAAATCTTAACTATTGTCTCTAAAGAATGCATTAATTCTGAATTTAATTTTTTTAAATATTTTGCATCTTTTGATATCTTAGAAGTATAATTATCTTCCCCTACATGCTCTACTACCGCCGTAACACTGCCACTAACAATAAAACTCCCAGATAATAAATGGTCCCCTATCCTTTTCCTAATAGGAGTATCTTCCCCTGTAATTAAAGCCTCATTAACTAAACAATCCCCTCGTAAAACTAAACTATCTACTAAAATCTGATTACCTAAATTAAACTTAATAATATCATCCAAAACGATCTCATGAGCATGTAAAATAGTGCTTTTACCATCACGAATTACTTCGACCTTAGTCTCACTAAATAAAGACAACTTATCCACTGTTTTCTTAGCCTTAATTTCCTGTAATACTGAAATTAAAATATTACAAACAACTACACCTAAAAATAATAAGTTTTTATAAGAACCAACTAACAAAATAGAAATACCCAAACCAAAATTCAAAATATTAAATAAAGTAAATAAATTATCCCAAATAATTTGCTTAATACTTTTAGTAGGTATTTCCGTATTATGATGAACTTGTCCCTTAAGTTGTCTTTCTTTAACTTCTTCAGTCGTTAAACCCATTTCTATATTAGGATAATATTTAATTTTTTTATTTTCATTATTATCAAACATTACTTATCCCAACTTTCTATAATTCATTATAATATTAAATTAGTAAGTTGTCTAGGAAACAAGAAAACATTACAAATCTGTAATGTTAGTATTACCTATATATAAAAGCTTATACTGTTTTATTGTATACTATATATATTTTATAATATCCAGAAATAAATGTATATTACTGTATACTAAATATGTAAAGTTTACACCATAGTGTAAATAGTGTTAAGTACTACCGTTCCTACTTTATCTGCTGCTTGTCTTTCAAAGTTCTCATAATCTATATCTGCACTATTATCCGCTAAATCTGAAATACATCTAATAACCACAAATGGTACTTTATTAACAAAAGCCGTATGAGCTACTGCTGAACCTTCCATTTCTATACAAAGTGCTTCCTGATAATTTTGTTTTATTTTTTCTTTTTTACTTCTCTCAGAAATAAAATCATCTCCCGTTACTATTAAACCCTGTAAAGTATCTTTCGGAGCATTTTTCATTAATAACTCCACTAATGAGGCATCTGATTTAAAGGTACTTTGCTTAGGAAACCAGTTAATCATCTGCTCTTTTCTAACATCATAATAAGTAAGATCTAGCCCTACCACTAAAGATAAATGTTTTACTTTATCATCCATACTACCCGCTATTCCAGTATGAATAATAGTATTAACCTGAAACTTATCAATTAGTATCTGCGTATAAATAGCAGCATTAACTTTTCCTATTCCACAAGTTAGTAATACTACATTTTTACCCCTAATCATACCTTTACAATAGATAACACCAGCATATTCTACCATCTCAAGTTCTGCCATCTCTTTTTTTATAAGTAAAGCTTCCACTTCCATAGCTGTAATAATTCCTATACAATTCATAAATATCTCTCCTATTTAATAGCCCATCTTAATTTTGCAGAATGAGCTCTACTATTTATATAACACTCTTCCTTAGAAGGCCTAATAACCGAATCAGAAATACTTTCAAAAAGTCCTTCACTATAAAACCTTTTAAAAGCTTTCTTAACTAATCTATCTTCCCCCGAATGGAAAGTAAGTATTGCTACTCGTCCACCCTTATTTAACATTTGAGGTAAATTCTCTAAAAATTCATATAATACTTCATACTCATCATTAATATCAATTCTTAAAGCTTGAAAAGTTCTTTGACAGGATTTACTAATTAGCTCTTTCCTATTATCACCTTTAATAAAACTAAGTGCCTCTTCTATTACTTCTCTAAGTTTAAGAGTAGTATCAATAACCATTCCCTCTTTTAATTTTAAAACTATACTCTTGGCTATCTCTGCAGCATAAACTTCATCAGCATTTTCCCTTAACATTCCTCTAAGTTCTTCCTCAGTAAAACTTTTTAAACGAACAGAAGCTGGTTCACCCTGTAATGGATTAAGCCTTAAATCTAAAGGTCCATCTGTTTTATAAGAAAAGCCTCGACTAGGATTATCAATCTGCATTGATGATACTCCTAAGTCCGCCAAAATAAAATCAAATAAGCCTGCCTCAGGTACTAAACTAACACTATCAGCAAAATTAAGCTGCTTAATTGTTAATATTTTTTCATTATAGCCTAATTTTTCTAACCGTTCCTTAGTTTTTAAAGACTCTATTTTATCAATATCTAGGGCATATAAATGACCCTTATTATTCAAACATTTTAATATTTCTAAAGTATGACCACCGTATCCTAAAGTAGCATCTAAACCTACTTCACCAGGCTCTATCTTTAAAATATTTAAAATTTCCTGCACACAAATTGGTACATGCATTCCTGCTGGAGTATTTCCCCTTTTAATTACATGTTCTATAATATCTCCATACTTATCTGGATTTAATTCCTTGTACTTATCCACATAATTACGGGGATTATGTCCTTTATAACGAACTCTTCTAATATGAGGAGCACTACTATTTTTCTCATCTATTTCCGTCATATATTCTCCCCTCATAACTTATATTTACTTGCCTCTATTTGACTGATGTCCCCTATGAAAACTATTTCCACCATAATTAGCATTACTCTTTCTAGTACTAGCAAATTTACTAGGAACATAAGATCCAGAACTTTTCCTATTATTAAAAGGTTTAGCTGTAGTATTCTTCTTACCCCTACTATCTTGTTTTTTTGGACTAAGTACTAAATTAACCATAGGATAATCTTTATTTTCAATAACTGGAATATGCATTTTAATTAAACTTTCAATATCTTTAACCATGACTTTTTCATCATAATTAGCAAATGATATAGCTTTACCACTTGAATTAGCCCGCCCCGTTCTACCTATTCTATGTACATAAGTCTCCGGTTTTTCTGGCATTTCATAATTAAATACATGTGATAATTCTTGAATATCTATTCCTCTTGCCGCAATATCAGTAGCAATTAAAACCTTAGTAGTACCTTCCTTAAAATCCTTTAAAGCTTTAACTCTAGCTCCCTGACTCTTATTACCATGAATAATTCCACAAAGAATACCAGCTTTATTTAAAGTTTCCCCTAACTTATTAGCGCCATGCTTTGTTCTAGTAAATATTAATGAGGATTTAATCTGTTCTTTTTTTAAAATATCTATTAACAAATTAGATTTATTGTTCTTATCCACATAATATAAAGATTGCTCAATAGCATCAATTGTAGAAGAAGTAGGCGTTACTTTAATTATCTCCGGTTTATTCATAAAAGTTGCCGCTAGCTCCTCAATAGAAGGCTCAAATGTTGCAGAAAAAAGAAGTGTTTGTCTAGGAGTTGGTACTAAATTCATAATCTTTTTAACATCATGAAGAAATCCCATATCGAGCATTGTATCTGCTTCATCTAAAACTAAATATTTAACACTACCTAATTTAACATATTTTTGATTAATTAAATCTAACAATCTCCCTGGAGTAGCAACTAATATATCTACCCCTTTTTTAAGAACATTTATTTGAGATTGTTGATTAACCCCTCCAAAAATAACACTGCATTTTAAAGTTGTATATTTAGAAAACTCCCTAAAATTATCTCTAATTTGAATAGCTAGTTCTCTAGTTGGAGTCATAATTAAAACCCTAATTTTCACTTCTTTATCAGTCTCTTTATCACTGAGTAATCTATTTATAATAGGTAAAGCAAAAGCTGCTGTTTTACCTGTACCTGTCCTTGCACAACCTAAAATATCTTTCCCACTCAATATAACTGGAATAGCTGATTCTTGTATTGGAGTAGGAACTGTATAACCACTTTCAATAATTGCTTTCATAATTGGTTCTAATAAACCAAAATCTTCAAATTTCATAAATACCTCTTAGTCAATATTGACTACCTTTTCTTTTCACACCCCATTATAACACAACGAATCCCTAATCCCTAGAAAATTCGTTTAGTAGAGCAATAATCCTTATACAAAAAAAGAAACCTATTTTAATTGTTTCTTTACAGCTTTAATTGCATTATGTTCTAATCTAGATATTTGAGCTTGACTGAGACCTAACTCATTAGCAATCTCCATCTGTGTTTTACCAATAATAAATCTTTGATCAATAATATACTGTTCCCTATCAGATAAATCTTCTAAAGCATGATCAACTGCCATTCTAATATCTAAATTCTTTTCCTTCATACTAGTATCCTCTATCTGATCACACAAATAAATTGTATCTCCCCCATCACTATAAATAGGTTCAAACATACTAACAGGATCTCTCATCGACTCTAAAGCAGTAATTACATCAAATACTTCTACCTCTAAAATAAAGGCAATTTCTTCCAAAGAAGGTTCTACACCCTTTTCTAAAATAGTACTTTCTTTAAGCTTTAACACCTTATAAGCTAAATCTTTAAGTGATCTACTTACCCTAAGACTATTATTATCCCTTAAATACCTTCTTACTTCACCCAAAATCATTGGAACTGCATATGTTGAGAATCTAACCTCATGAGACAAATCAAAATTATCAATAGCCTTCATTAATCCAATACAGCCAACTTGAAACAAATCATCCATATTATCATTTCTGTAAGAAAACCTCTTTAATATACTAAGTACTAACTTTAAATTCCCTTCTATTAAATCATCTCTTGCAAACTGATTACCATTTTGCATACTAATAAATAGTTTTGTCATCTCATCATTTTTTAAAACCTTGATATTCGCTGTATTCACGCCACTTATCTCGACCTTATGACGTGCCATATTATTACTCCCTTCACACCTATATTGGTATGAAGAAGCAAACCTTATACACTTATTTTCTAAATAAAACAGCACACTCTCGAGCCTTAATTGGACCTAAAGACAAATCTTCTAAAGTAGAGGCTAATAATCTCTCTCTTTTAACTTTTCTGTTATAATTCTTATTTTTATCATTAACCATCCAAACTGAAGCATCACTATCATAATTAATATCATCAACATAATAGGGATCAAATAAATAAACAAATTCTCTATCTATTTGAGTAATTAGTACATAATGTTCTACACCAAGGAAAACCCTTGCAACCACTATTCCCCTTCTTAAAACCAAATCAAGTAAAGCTCCATTTACTTTAGAGCCATAATACATCTCTATATTTACCCCAAATTTATGATTTTTACTATAATCATTTAAAAAATTAGTTAACTGTAAATGTGCTACTCGACTTGTTCCTCCCCCACCTTGATCCTTTTTGTCATATAAATCCATTGTATAATTAAAAATCCCTTTAATAATTTCCCCCGGTATTTCTTCTCTGTCAAATAAAACACTTATCGCATTTAAATAAGTTACAGTTGCACAATCAAATTCCCCTGTCTGATATTTAAGTGGTACTTTCATTTTCTTCACCATTATATAGTATGAGTCAAATAAAAAAGAAGAAACCTACATTCTCTGTAAAACTTCTTCTACTAAGCTTAAAAACTTATGTGTATCATCTTTAGTTCGCTTTTTAGGACCCTTTATATGAACACCCTGTTTTCTTAAACACTCATTATTATGTTTAAAAGCTAGCAGAGCATTCATTTCTGTATCCTTATATTCTGTCCCATTAGGATTAATTACTATCGTTCCTAATCCTAAACAGAGTAAAGCTAATCCATAGTCTTGAGTAATGACTATATCCCCTTTTTCTACATAATTAACTAAAACAATATCAACACTTTGAGCATGTTTATCTACTACTATTACCTCTTTATCACCAAGTTCTATCTGATGTGATGTATCACAAAAAGCCTTCACTACTACTTTATACTTTGAAGCTAATAAACATAATTCTTTTAAATTAGGAGTTGCATCAGCATCTATTATTAAACGCATTCTATAAATTCCATAATATCTTTATATACTTTTTCCTTACCAGTTTCATTCAATACTTCATGCCTCATTAAAGGATAAAGTATAGATGCTATATTACTATATCCCAGATTCTTAAGAAACAAAACCGCCTTATTAAAATCAGGTTGAGAAACAATCACCGGATCATTCTCCCCAGCAATAAATAAAATTCTTAAATTACTATTTAAAACTTTATAACCAGTTTTATCATAAGTATTAAGAAGTAACAAGAACAAATTTAAAAAGCCATTCAAAGTAAAACTAAACCCACATAATGGATCAATATTATATTTTTCAACTTCATTTACATCCCTAGAAAGCCAACCATTATCTCCATCACTTTTAAACTTCTTTCTATAAGGTCCAAAAGTTAAATTATCAATAAAAGAATTTCTCTCTTTAACGCCTCTTTTACTAATTAATTTTTTAACTAAACATAATCCCAGCTTAATCCCCTTATTCTCACTTGGGGAACCACTAACAATTAAATTATCTATTTCATTATCATACTTCTTCAAATAATTTCTAACAATTAAAGACCCCATACTATGCCCAAATAAAGTTACTGGATAATCTCTAAATCTATCTTTAATATACTTAGTAATCTGATGTAAATCTTCAGTAATACACTCCCCTGTTTCATCATAAAAATAGCCTAAATCCGCAGAGTCCCTAATACTTTCTCCATGTCCCCGATGATCATTAATAACAGTAATATAACCATTTTTAGCTAAATATGTCATAAAATGATAATATCTTTTCCTATGCTCGGCCATTCCATGTGCAATTTGAACAATACCCTTAATTTTCTTATCAGGAATCATAATTGTTACTCCTAACGGCAAATTATCACACTCTGAATTAAGTATAAACTCTTGCTTTTTTATCATAATAACCTCCCATCCTCTGCTATTTTATATTTTCAGAACAAAACTTCTTAACTAATGCCAGTCCTTGATAATTAGGTCTATCCACATATTTTAATATAACCTTATCCATAACTTTAATTCCGAAATCTAACTTCGGTCTTTCTAAAATACTTACTATATAATAACCCGTTTCTTCATCATAACCATCTATTCTCCCCGTTAAAAATTCCCGTTTTTTATCTTCCCCTAAAGCTAAAAACTTTATATTATCTGGCATAATTAAATCTCTATCATTGTCTAACTTAACATTCTCCCTAGTCTTAACAACTTCCTTATTCGTATAATAACCATTCATTTCATCTATAACATCTATAGTATATTTAATTTTTTTTATAATAGTATCTGAAACTAAACTTAACTCTAAATTTTCCATTTCACTATACCGAATTATATCTAATCTCTTACTAATTAATTTTTCATTTAAAAAAAGTTCTTTATTAACTACCTCAATAGGGCCTAAAATACGTAAAGAAATACCTTCTTCATGATCAATATAAGCAAATGTCAGAATAGGATACTTACTCTTTTTCAGATGAAATAGCCTATTTATTTTCTTTATATCTTTACTATTTTCTAATAAAAACCACTTTCTATCTAGTTTTCTAAAAGTCATATCTTTTACTACCATAAAGCACCTCATAAATTAAGTATATCATGTTTTAAACAAAATAAAAGATAGACCTTAGTAATTTATCTACCTTTACTTAAAATACAAAATAAAACTATGTAAAGTCTCTATTATTCCATAAAAAATATTGCCTTTAATAAAGACATTACCCCTCTACTCTTAACAGAATTAATATCAACTAAAGTTATAACAATAGACTCCGGTTTTACTTCTATATTTTCAACCATTACTCTTAGGCTAGTCACTTGATTGTAACACATTCTAGAATCATCTTTATAATTAATTAGTACTGCATCTATTTTATTATCACCCAAAAATACATCCTGCATTAAAATTAAAGAAGATACCTGATTTAGAGATTTAGTTTGATATAAACTATATATATCTAAATCCAGTAGATCATATATAGAAATGTAATGATTTGTTAAAAACTTTGTCAAATTTATTTTAATATCCGCAGTTTTATTCTTAGAGGCCTTAGTATAACTAGTCATATCACCAAAAAATAGTATATCTAACCACTCTTTATAAGTAAACAAACTAATTAACTTATCTATTTCCACTTCTAACAACTGTTTCCACTGTTTAGTCCTAGTTATCTTTCTAGTATCTTTCCCTTTTGCCGATTCAATCATAACTAAATTAGTTGTTTTACATAAAGTAGTAATAAACTTTTTATTAATTAAAAAGCTTCTAGAACTTCTTAAGCTTTCCCACATAATACCACCTCTCTATATAGTATATCATGCTTTTAAATTTTTTATTTTGCTATTATGAATATGATATAATAATTATGTTATAAGGAGTATCTATGGAAAAAACAGAAATCATTATTAAGAACAATTATAATCAAGTTAAAATGTTTGTAAGAGATTTATTTTTAAAAGAAGACACCCTAAAAATGTATACCAAAGGACTTATTATAGTTGAACCATCTTTTACTGAAATGACCTACAAAATAGGGGGACTTAATAAAAAGCATAATACTAGATTTATTATCCTAAGTAATCATGCTACTGATATGCAAGAACTAGAAGAAGACACCTCTTGGGGCCTTTATGTTATTCATCCTAATGCTTATTTTAAAGTTCTAGATATTTTAACTATCAATAGTAAATTCATTATTATTCTCTTACATATCCAAGCTGAAGATAAACTATTTTTTATGAACAACGATGTTAGTTATGATCAACAATTTATTAATAATAGCCAGTTGCTAATGACTTCAGTTATAAATACTAAACCTATCCCTAATATAGACAATGATCTATGGGCACGCCATGTTAATTTTCCAATTGGAATCAATGATGATAATAGTTTTTTTAAATAGTATTTAATAAATCAATGGGTTTAACAAAATATGTCTTAAGGCCTGTTTCAATATTCTCAAGGACTATTTTAGTTTTAGTAGAAATATCTATTCCTAAATAATACTCTGTTTGCCTAGTTTCCATTTTAATATTAGTATCTACTCCCTCAACTGATGAAGCCATTTTTGTTAAACATAAATGATAATACAAATATGCTGAATCCATATAAGTAATATTATTATAAATATTAACTCCATTTTTCAAAGTAAAGATGCCTTTTATAAAATTTGTACTCAAATTATTTTTATCCAAATACCATTCATAAGTACCATCCATATTTAATACTAATAAATCATTATCGCTTACCTGTTCCCAGTTACCATAGACCTGATCTTTATATTTATAATTAGCCTCTATATTGCTAACAACATTTTCTGATGTCAAAGTACTGCCCTTAATAACTACTGTTAATAAGGAAAAAGAAAAAACTACGGCCAAAATAAAACTTAAACCCGATATAATAATTCCTATAATAGCTAAAACCGGCGAATTATTTCTACCTAAGATAGCAAACACCACCCCTATTATTGAAATAGGAATAGCTATTAAAGGAAAAAATATCATTATAATTAAAGATACTAAGCCAAAACATACTCCAAAAATCAGAAATAATCTATTTCTATTATCCACTTTACAAGAAACTTCATTATCTAAGTATGCCTGATTGCAATTCTCATATTTCATTTTATCCCTCGCTTATTTTATTTAAGTATAGCATAAAACTAAAAACAATCTACTAATTTACCTATAAAAAAACTGACTATATGTCAATTTTATTTAATTCATCAATAGCTCTCATTACTCCTATCTTACCAATACTATATGTTAGTCCTCCCTGCTGATAAGCAATAAATGGTTCCCTTAGTGGTCCATCACAAGATAATTCAATTGATGAACCCTGAGTAAATGCTCCCGCTGCCATAATTACTTTACTTGTATAACCTGGCATTTCACTAGGAATAGGTTTAACAAAAGAGTCAATTGGAGAGGCATACTGAATACCCTGAATATATTTAATTAATTTATTAGAATCTTTAAATATAATATTCTGTACTATATCTGCTCTTTTATCTAAATATCTAGGTTCAACCTCATATCCTAATTCCTCTAACATTTTACTAGCAAAAACTGCTGTTTTTAAACTACTTGCAACAACACTAGGAGCAAGAAATAAGCCCTGTAAAAAAGCCTTGTTAATTCCCAAAGTAGGTCCAACTTCTCTACCCTCTCCAGGAGCAGTAAGTCTTTCTCCTGCAAGTTCAACTAAATCATGACGACCTGCAATATAAGCCCCATTTGGAGCAATACCTCCCCCTAAATTTTTAATAAGTGAACCCACCATAACATCAGCCCCTACCTCTGTTGGTTCCTTATCACTAACAAATTCACAATAGCAGTTATCTACCATAATAATAACATCTTTATCTAATTCTCTAATTAGCCCAATAACTTTTTCTACCTGATTAATTGTAATACTCTTCCTAGTAGAATATCCCTTAGATCTTTGTATTTCTATTAACTTAACAGAAGAATTATTAAGTCTTTTTTTAATGCTCTCATAGTCAAAGTCATTATCAACTAAATCAATCTGCTCATAATTTATATTATATGATGCTAAAGAACTTCCATTCTCTCTTATTCCAATTACTTCTTCCAAAGTATCATATGGTTTACCAGTAATACTCAACATTGTATCTCCAGGCCTTAAATAAGCAAATAATGCTACTGTTAAAGCATGCGTCCCAGAAATAAATTGTCCCCTAACTAAACAATCCTCAGCTCCTAAAACTTTAGCAAAAACCTGTTCTATTACATCCCTTCCTACATCATTATAACCATATCCTGTTGTAGAATTAAAATGTGCTTCAGAAATATTAAATTCATTAAAAGCCCTTAACACTTTCAATGTATTTAGCTCCTCTTGCTTATCTATTTCTAAAAATATTCCCTTTAAACTAGGCTCAACCACCTCTGATAACGCTTTTATTTCATTACTAATTTCTAACACCACTACTACCTCCTAATATTTTAATCCACCATCTACTCTAATAACTGTATCGTTTATATAACTTGCTTCCTCGCTTACTAAAAAGCTTACTACTTTTGCTATTTCTTCTGGATTAGCAAATCTTTCAAGTAAAATTTTCTGATTCTCCTTATCTACAAATTCCTGATCTAGTTCTTTATTCATATCTGTCTTAACCCACCCCGGCGCTACCGTATTAACTCTAATATAAGGAGCATACTCTAAAGCAAGATTATGTGTTAAAGAAATAACTCCTGCTTTAGAAGCATCATAATCAAGACTCATAGGATAATAAGTATCAATTCCATTTGTTGATGATATATTAATTATTACTCCAGACTGAGCTTTTTTCATAAAATCACCTGCATATTTGCTAACCAAAAAAGTTCCTATTAAATTAACATCTAATATTCTCCTGAAATTAGTGACTGTTTTATCCATAAAGAGTGTGTCAATTGCAATTGCAGCATTATTAACAACCACATCTATTCTGCCAAATTTAAGAACGACTTTATCTATCATTTTTTTTACTTCAGCTTCTTTAGAAATATCTGCTTTTATTACTAAAGTCTGCACATCACATAATTTATTAATTTCTTGTTCAACTTCCTTTGCAGACGTCTCATCACTAGCATAATTGATTACAATGTTAAAGCCCATCCCTGCTAACTCTCTAGCAGTACTTGCTCCAATTCCCCTACTTGCTCCTGTTACAAGAGCCACTTTATTATTATTCATGGTTTCACCTCAACTTAACTTCCTTATTATACCGTATTTAACTATTTTTTCCTACCTTTTTATTAAACACAAATTAAAAAATCATTAAATTAAACCTCATATACTATATGGATAAATTTAGAATCCCTTTTACTTAGATTATAACCTTAGGAAAAGCAAAAAAGATAACTACATAGTAATTACCTCTTCTGTTTTAAATAATTATAGTATTGATATTAGGACCCTAGACAAAATAACTTAATTAAAATAATATTTAATAATTAGTTTCTTGATAATAGGCATCTTCCGCTAATAGAGAAGATAACGCTTCAAGTTCTCCAGTTTCATCTATCCCCGGATCAGAATTTAAAACTGTTTCTATTAAAAAAACTAAACTCCTTAAATTTGAGCATTGCAAATATGGAATTCGATTTTTTTCTAATATAGACACTTGTTGATCTGTAAGTAATAACCCATTATTTTGCCTTTTTAGCTCATTAAAATCTTGTTCTTCAATTACTTCTTTCATATATTCTCCTACTTTATTTAATTCCCTTACTTATATAATACTCTCTTAATTCTTTAAATCTAGCATAATGAACAACTTCCCTTTGTCTTAACCATAGTAGTGGTCCTATTATATCAGGATCAACTGTTAAATCAATTAAGTTTTCATACACTGCCCTGGCTTTTTCTTCTGCTGCCATATCTTCTTCTAAATCAGCTAAAGCATTCCCTGTTGTCGCAATATATCCTGCTGTAAATGGTACCCCGTTTGCATCTGTTGGAAATATTCCCCTAGCATGCTCAGCATAATTAGCATCCAGCCCTGCTTCTCTAAGTTCTTCCATACTAGCATCCTTCATTAATTGATACATCATTGTTGAAATAATTTCAATATGACCTAACTCTTCTGTTCCAATATCCGTAAGCAAAGCTTTACCTCTATTATCAGGCATAGTAAACCTTTGATTTAAATATCTAACAGCTGCACCTAGTTCTCCATTTGCTCCACCATACTGTGTTGCTAAATATTTAACCATTCTTAAATCATGTTTTTTTATATTAACTGGATACTGTAATCTTTTTTGATATAAGAACATTATAATACCTCCTTGTCAAAAATCCAAGGAGTATCAGTCCAAGCCCAT
>JAVWCU010000024.1:0-14856 GCA_036648855.1 Bacilli bacterium | reverse complement strand
TGATGAAGAATATGGAATGGGGAGCAGTAGCCTATTTAACTCAAAGTAAATATGGAAAGTATGGTAATCCTAATTATACAGGAGCAAATAAAGAAGTATATATAAATAATAATTCTAATTTTATAACAGGTTGTTCAGCAGGTGTTCCTTCATCAGACCCAGTAAATGGTTGTACTAATACTTATAATATGGAGAATACTGGAACAGGGGCAAGTGCAACAGGGACAATCTATGGAGTCTATGATATGTCAGGAGGATCACTTGAATATATTATGGGTGTATATAATCAAATTATTTCAAACTCTGGTTTTAGTATTTTACCAGATGTTAAGTATTATGATAATTATATGAATACAACAGGTTTAAAAGGAGATGCCACATATGCAGATGGCACTAGAGATTGGTATCAAGATTATCAGAGCTTTAGTAGTAATAGTGCCCGTTCTTGGCTTTTTCGTGGAGGATCCAATACAGCTAATATGAACATGAATGCAGGAGTTTTTAGTTTTAGCCATTTTTCAGGTAATGCAGATCCTTATGGTTCTACAAGATTTGTAGCTAAACCATAAAAATCATTATTATATTTGATAAATACAGTTTAGATAATATGAGATGCTTAATATGATTATGTATGAGTAATATAAATTATGTTTCTTTATATAATTACTCCTAAATTTAAGAAGATATAAAAGCTAAGATAATTTGCCATATATAGTTTGGCTTATCTAAATATGGAAAATGCCCAGTATTTTTAACTGTAATTAAAGCACTGTCAGGTATGAGGCTTTCTATTTTCTTTCCATCTGACAAGGGTGTTACTTTATCTTCTTCACCCCAAATTATTAAGGTAGATGCCTCTATATCTTTTAAATAAGGCTTTAAGTCTTCTTTAACAATATTAGAAAATGTTTGCATCATATTACTAGGTAGATGCTTATAATCAGTTGATCCAAAATAATTAAATAGTTTTTCTAAATATTTAGTTTTAATATTTTTAGGTAAAATACCACTTACTTTTTTTAGTAATTTATAAGTAGTGGTTTTTATTTTTTGCTTTAATTTAATATTATCTTTTATTCCTGCACTATCTATTAAGATTATTTTGTCACATTTATAATGATAATAACCTAATAAGGTAATTATAATTCTACCTCCAAAGGAATGCCCGATAATGATGGGATTATCTATTTCTTCTGTTTCTATAAAATCTTTAACTAATAAAGTATAATCATAAATAGTTAAATCTTTATTAGGAAAATTACTATTTCCAAAGCCTGGATAATCTAAGGAGTAGACTGTTGCAATTGCTTTAATATTATTTATAAGAAATTGAAAGGTCTTCCTTGTATCACCCCAACCTGGTAGAATAATTACGTTACTCTTACCATTTCCTTCTTTATCATAGTAAAAAGATAAATCATTATTCTTAAAATACATTGTTATCACCTAGTAATAGTATATGTGTGTAATACATATTGTTTAATAATCTTTATTTTGGTATAATAGCAATTAATTATTAAGGGGGTATATAAAATGGAAGTAGAAGATTTAGTAGATATAGATGAAACAACAATAGATATAGGACAAAACCAACCTAATATTGTTCAGTATCTTAATGACATCAAGCAATATAAATTATTATCAAGGGAAGAGGAACTAGAACTTGCTGCTAGGAAAGAACAAGGTGATATGGAGGCTAGAAATAAATTAATTAATGCTAATTTAAGACTAGTGGTTTATGCTGCTAAAAAATATGCTAATTTTAATGGTAGTTTAGATGATTTAATTGAAGAAGGTAATTTAGGATTGATTAAAGCGGTAGATATGTATTCTGCTACTTATGGATATAGATTTTCTACATATGGGTTAATGTGGATTAAGAATTATATTATTAGTGGAATTGGTAAAAATAAGTTAGGAATTTCTGTTGCACCTAAACAGTTATATACCATCTCTCTTTTAAATAAAGCTCGAGGTAAATTACAGATAGAATTAAACAGGGAACCTACTGCTTTAGAACTTTCTCATAAACTTAATATGACTGAAGCAGAAGTTATTTATGCAAAGTCATTATCTTCACGAGTATTAAGTTTAAATCAGTTTGTATCGGATGACTCTGATACAGAGTTTGGGGATACTATAGAAGAATCAATAGATTATTTTGAACATGTAGAAAATATGAGTTTAAAAGAAGAAATGAATCATTTGCTAGCTAAGGCTGATTTACTACCAAAAGATCTTTTAATATTAAAAAAACGGTATGGATTTAATAACTGTAGACCTATGATGTTAGAAGAAATTGGCAGGGAATTTGGATATAATAAAGAAGAGATAAGGCAAAGAGAGGTTAGGTCTTTAAAAAAACTTAGAATATCTAAACATGTAGTTAAATTATTACCATATATAGATGATCAGAATAAGGGTTTAGAATATATTAAAATATGTAGATTTGTATATAAGTGTCGTATAAAAAGTCAAAAGCATTTATATGTTAAGGACCCTTTAGAAGAAGAAATAAAAGAATATTATAAATCCCTTGAGTCAGAGGAAAAGTCTAAATAACTATAATATTTTATATTTATAGTACTGTATATTTTTAGAAATATGTGTTACAATATAATTGTCTAGAGAGATTAGTTTGCTATCCAATATAAAACCGACTAATTGAACGATAAGGGAGTTCGGATCTGCTATTTGTGTGAATGCTTCTCGAGTAATCGAAGAGGAATCCTGATAATAGCGTATGGACACCCACCTGTATTTGATGCAGGTTTTATCGTTGATAGCATCTACTCTTTGGACTTTATATTGTTAATAAATGTGGAAACACATTTTTTATTTGGAGGCTTAGATGAATGAATTTACTAGACTTGTTTCTATTGTAGGACAAGATAATGTTAATAATTTTAAAACTAAAACTATTTGTGTAATAGGAGTAGGTGGGGTAGGTGGCTCTACGGTTGAAGCTTTAGTTAGAAGTGGAATTGAGCATATTATTTTGGTAGATTTTGATAAGATAGATGTTACTAATATTAATAGGCAATTGGTGGCTCTTCATTCAACTATTGGAAGAAAGAAGATTGATGTTTGGAAGGAAAGAATATTGGATATTAATCCTGCTGCAGAGGTTATTACTTATGATATGTTTTTAGATAAGGATAATATGGAAGAAGTATTTAAAAATAAGATTGATTATTTAGTAGATGCTTGTGATACTATTAGTACTAAGAAAATGTTAATTATGGAGAGTATTAAAAGAAGTATTCCTTTTATTGTTTCTTTAGGAACAGGTAATAAGTTAGATCCTAGTTTATTAGAAATAACTGATTTAACTAATACGGCATATGATCCTTTAGCTAGAATTCTTAGGAAGTGGGTTAAGGATGAACGAATAGATACGCATATTCAGGTATTAAGTTCTAAGGAACATCCGGTTAAGACTGGAGAAAGAACTCCAGGATCAAGTGCTTTTGTACCAAATGGAGCTGGTTTATTAATAGCTTCATATATCATTAGGAAATTAATGAATTAATTTAAAATAATAAAGGATCTAGCAAATGGTATTTTGCTAGATCCTTTTTAAACAGTAAATACTAGAATTTTCTATATAGGCCGATGGCTTTACCTAGAATAGTAACATTTTTTAAAATAATAGGTTCCATAGTGTCGTTTTCTGGCTGTAATCTAAAATGATCTTTTTCTTTATAGAATGTTTTTAAAGTAACTTCGTTATCATCATTCATTGCAACAACAGTATCTCCGTTATTAGCAGTATTTTGTCTTTGTACTATTACGATATCTCTATCATATATACCAACATTAATCATTGATTCACCACTAACCTTCAAGGTAAATACTTCCTTTTTGCTAGGAATTAAGTTAACTGGTAAAGCAAAGAATTCATCAGGTACTTCAATAGCTTCAATGGGATTTCCAGCTGTTATTTTTCCTAGTAAAGGAACAGATACAACACTTTCGTTAGAAGACTCTAATTCATTAGGAACTAGTAATTCAATAGTTCTGTTTTTAGAGGCTCCTTTTTTTATATAACCTTTTTCTGCTAATTTTTTTAAGTGAAAATGAATAGTGGCAGGAGAACTAAGATGGATAATAGACCCTATTTCTCTAATGGTAGGGGGATAACCGTTCTTAACTATAAATTCTTTTAATATTTGTAATATATCACTTTGTCTATTTGTTAATTTTTCCATGTTTATATAACTCCTTATATTTTTACTTTACCATAGCAAGTGTAAAATGTCAAACAAATGTTCATAAGTTTTAGAAAACAGTTGACGCGTACAACTGTTCGATTATATAATATAAATATAAGAAAGAAGGAAAATAAAATGCAAGAAAAATTGAAAGTAAAATGGGTAATCTTAATTTATGTAGTACTAGTAGCAGTGGCATATACTGCAACTCTTAGAATTGAAAAACTTGAAAGTCTAGAAGATACAAAAATCTTAAATCAAACTATTAGCTGTAATATAAGATAAGAATTAATATTTATTAGGTAGGCACTTATGGTATACTAAATACAGTAGGTGGAAAAATGAAAAATTTAAAAAAAGCTATTTTAATTGATGGAAATAATATATTGTTTAGAAGTTATTATGCTACTGCATATAATGGCAATACTATGAAAAACTCTAAGGGTTTTCCCACTAATGCTTTATATGGACTAATAAATATGTTAAATAAGATTATTACAGAAGAAAAACCAGAATATATAATGATAGCCTTTGATAAAGGTAAAACATTTAGACATGAAATGTATTCAGATTATAAAGGTGGTAGGTTGGCAACGCCGGAGGACTTAATTGTTCAGTTTCCGGTTGCTAAACGACTAGTTGCTGCTATGGGGATGGTAGCCTTAGAAACAGATAATTATGAGGCTGATGATATTATTGGGACATTTGCTAGAAAAATTAATGAAGACCCAGAATTTATTGGGACTATTATTAGTAGTGATAAAGATTTATTGCAGTTGATTACTGATGAAATAGATATTAAACTCCTTAAACAAGTTGGTAATGTTCGAATGTATCCTAAAGAGTTTAGAGAGTTCTATGGAATTGATCCTATTAGAATGATTGATTTAAAGGCTTTGATGGGAGATCCTAGTGATAATATTCCTGGAGTAAAAGGAATAGGGGAAAAAACAGCTTTGACACTTTTAAAAGAATATGACAATTTAGATAATTTATATTTACATATTGATGAAGTTAAAGGGAAACTACAAGAAAAGCTTATTTTAGGAAAAGAACAAGCTTATTTGAGTTTGAAATTAGCAACTATTATTACAGATGTACCAATAGATACAGATTTAACTAAGATAATTTATAAAGGAATTGATCCATTAAAATATAAAGACCTATTAGAAGAACTAGAATTCTATTCTTTGATTAAGAAAATGGATTCAGATAAGAGCTTAGTAAAAAAAGAAGAAAAGCTAGATGATATTATTATAGTTACAGAAGTAGAACAACTGGATAAATTATCTTTAAATAAGGAATTTGCTCTTTACTTAGAAATATTTGGTAATAATTATCATCGGGATAGAATATTAGGAGTAGGTATTTATAATGAAGATGTCCAGGCTTTTATTCCGGTAGAGATTCTTAAAAAAAGGCCTAATTTTTTTGATAATGATATAGTTAAGTTTACTTATGATTTAAAAAAGGTTTTAGTAGCTTTTTCATATCAGGGAATTAAATTAAAAAATTGTGATTTTGATACAATGATGGCGGCTTATTTATTAAATAAAAATTTAAAAGATGATATCGCTTATATTGCTAATAATATGGGCTATTCTATTCCATTTTATGAAGCTATTTATGGAACAAATAAGGTTAATAGTAGACTTAAAGAGCCGGATGTAGAGTGTACTGCAGATGCCTGCTTAAAAAAAGCTCGTTTTATTTATGAAACTAAGAAACAATTAGAGGATGAATTACAAGCAGAAGAAGCTTATACTTTATTTACAAAAATAGAAATGCCTTTAATAGAAGTGCTAGCTGATATGGAAGAAACAGGGGTATTAATAGATAAACCTTATTTAGAGAAATTTAGTCAAGAATTAAAACTACAATTAGAACTACTAGAAAAAGATATATTTTTACTAGCAGGAGAAGAATTTAATTTGATGTCACCTAAACAACTAGGAGAAGTTTTATTTAAAAACTTAAATATTCCTTATCCTAAAAAAGTAAAAGATGATAGTTATTCGACTAATAAAGATATTTTAGAGTTATTAGCGCCTACTTACCCTATTGTAGGTAAAATATTAGAATATCGGACTATTGCTAAGTTATATACAACTTATGGACAGGGATTACTAAGTGAAATAAGTCTAGTAGATTTTAAAATTCATACTATCTATACTCAGATGTTGACAAGAACTGGAAGACTATCTAGTACTAATCCTAATTTACAAAATATTCCTATACGATTAGAATATGGTAGATTAATTAGGAAAGCTTTTATTCCTAGTCCGGATTCGGTTTTATTGTCTTCTGATTATTCACAAATAGAACTTAGAATATTCGCTTCTCTTGCTCATGCGGAAGATTTAATTAATGCTTTTAAACTGAATAAAGATATTCATACTAAGACAGCGGCTGATATTTTTCATGTTAAAGAAGAAGATGTTACTAAGGATATGAGAAGAAGTGCAAAAGCTGTAAACTTTGGTATTTTATATGGAATAAGTAGTTTTGGCTTAAGTGAAGATTTAGGAATAGATATTGCCAGTGCTAAACAGTTTATTGATGATTATTTAGATACATATCCAGGGATTAAAGAGTATATGGATGATGTGATAAAACAAGCTCATAAATTAGGCTATGTTAAAACCATTATGAATAGAAAAAGAACTATTGAGGAGTTAAATAGTAGTAATTATATGGTTAGGAGTGGTGGAGAAAGAATGGCTCTTAATACTCCTATTCAAGGCAGCAGTGCTGATATATTAAAGAAAGCTATGATTCAAATATATCAAATATTTAAAGAAAAGGGTTTAAAGAGTAAAATGATTCTACAAGTACATGATGAATTAATCTTTGATGTTTTAAAAAGTGAAGAAGAATTAGTTAGAAATATAGTTAAAGATACTATGGAAAATACTTATAAATTAGATGTCCCTTTACGAGTTGAAATTGAGAGTGGTAGTAATTGGTATGAAGCAAATTAGAGGTGATTAATATGCCAGAAAAACCAGAAGTAATAACAGTTGTTAGAAATTTAAAAACCCGGTTAATAGACAAAAAAATTACAGATGTTAGAGTCTGCTGGGATAATATAATTGAATATCCTAAAGTTAGTGAGTTTTGTTCTAGGCTTAAAAATCAAATGGTTAAAGATATTACCTGCCGGGGTAAATGGATTGTAATAGAACTTACAACAGACTATTTATTAGTTCATTTACGAATGGAAGGGAAATTCTTTTTTAGAGAAGTTGGAGAAACTCTTAATAAACATGAGCATGTTATAATTACTCTTAATGATAAAGAAGAGTGCCGATTTCATGATGTAAGAAAGTTTGGTAAGATGTTACTTTTAACAAAGCAGGAATTATTAACTAGAAAACCTTTATCTGAAATAGGTTTAGAGTTTGATGATCCTAAACTAACAGGAAATTATTTAAAAGATAAGTTTGCTAATAAAAGATTACCTATTAAATCTATGCTATTAGATCAATCTATTATTGCGGGTATTGGTAATATTTATGATGATGAAATACTTTTTAAGAGTAGAATTAATCCTAATTTAAGGGCTAATTTACTTAGTGAAGAACAATGTAAAGATATTATTATAAATACTAAGTTAGTTTTAGATAAGGCTATAAAATTAGGGGGTACTACTATTAGAACTTATACTTCTAGTGAAGGTGTTCATGGAAAATTCCAAAATGAACTTCAAGTTCATGGACAGGAAATATGTCCTATTTGCCAAAAAAAAATAACTAAAATTAAAGTTGGTGGTAGAGGAACTTATTACTGTGAGAATTGCCAAAAAGAGTAGTTTCTTTTTTTTGTAAAAAAAAACTTCCCAAAAGGCGATGTTTGTGCTAAAATGATTAAGGTTTTTAGAAAAGAGGTAATTATATGAAAAAGACAAAGATAATATGCAGTATTGGTCCATCTAGTTGTGATCCAAATGTAATGGAGCAATTAGTTCATAATGGAATGGATGTAGCTAGGATTAATTTTTCCCATGCAACACTAGAAGAAAAAGAAGGTGTTATGGCATCTGTTAAGGAAGTTAGAAGAAGAACAGGGGTACCAGTTGCAGTTTTATATGATACTAAAGGTCCAGAATTTAGAAGTGGAATGACTTTAACTGGTGAGATAAATTTAGTTGAAGGTAAGACAATTAAAGTTATTAAGGAAGATGTTTTAGGAACAGAAGAGAAGTTTACTGTTAATTTTCCTAAAGCTTTAGATGGCTTAAGTAAGGGAGATATTATTCTTCTTGAAAATGGTTTAATGAAATTAGAAGTTATTGATAAAAATGATAATGCTACTGAAGGTGGAGTTATTTGTAAGATTATTAATGGTGGAGTCCTTGGAAATAAGAAGAGTCTAAATGTTCCAGGGGTTAAATTAGAGATGCCTTTTATTAGTGAAGTTGATAAAGAGGATATTATTTATGCTTGTCTTCATGAAGGAGATTTCTTAGCTTGTTCTTTTGTATCAAGTAAAGAAGATGTTCTAGAAGTAAGAAATATTTTAAAAGAACATAATAGAGAAGATTTAAAAATAATTTCTAAGATTGAAAGTTCAACTGGAGTAGATAATATTGATGAAATAATTGAAGTGAGTGACGGTATCATGGTAGCAAGAGGAGATCTTGGGGTAGAAATGCCTATGCATGAATTACCTATTTTACAAAAATTAATGATTCAAAAATGTCGTGAACAGGGTAAATTTTGTATTGTTGCAACGGAAATGTTAGCTTCAATGTCTAAAAGTTCTAGACCTACTAGAGCTGAAGTTTCTGATATAGCAAATGCTGTATTAGATGGAACAGATGCTGTTATGTTAAGTGGGGAAACAACCGTTGGAAAATATCCTACAGAAGCAGTAGGTTATATGGCTGATATAGTTTCAAATACTGAAGATTATATTGATTATCAAAGCTTACCTCCTGTTGTTTTAAAAGCTGATATAACAGATACTATAGCAAGAGGTGTAGTAGATGCTGCTGATATGCTTGATGTTAAAGTAATTGGGGCTGCCACTATGTCAGGTTTAACAGCTCGTAAGATAAGTAATTTAAAACCAGAATGTATTATTTTAGCAGCTTGTCCTACTGAAAAAGTAGCAAGGAGTCTAGCTTTAAATTGGGGAGTATACTCAGTAATAGTACCAATTTATAATAGTACTGATGAAGTTATAGAGGGTGTTAAAGTAGCAGCAATCGATTATTTAAATCTTAAAAAAGGTGATATCATGATTATCACTGGAGGATTTCCTGCTAATACTCAAATTCAAACTAATTTGATGAAAGTAGAAGAAATATAAAAATAAAAGGACTTAGTCCTTTTTTATTTTATCTAATAGGTTTTTGCTTATATTCTAAATCCTTAAAGTTTTCAGTATTATTACTTTGAATACACCCATAAATCCCCGCTACTTTAGTTTCGTATAATAGCATAGGGTCATTACTACTAGCAACTTTGGTAATTAGGGGGATAGTTAAACTATTTTTAATTTTGTTTAAATATAGTTGCCCCTTTTTACTAAAACCTAAAATCCTTAAATAACTAATATGATTAAATTGACTAGCGTAGGCTTTAGTAAATCCACATAAAATATGGGTACACATTCTGTTTAGCCTTTGATAAGTATATCTTTTAGTTTTAATACCTAGTAAAAAGCTTTCTAAATTATTATATTTTCCTATTTCTTTAATAAGTCTATTTTCAATACCTTCATCGACTGTTTGATAATTAACTAAATTAGATCCTTCACAGATAATTTTATATTTAAGTAAAGAAAAGTAGTTTTCTCCTAAATAGATATTTTCCTTATATATATAATTATTATAAGTAGGAACATAGGGAGTTATATCTATTCCTTCTCTTAGACCTTTTCTAATACTACTAGCACTAGAGATACTAGCAGTTAATTCTAAATTATGGTAATCATTAGTTCTTTTAATAGAAAGAGGTATTATATTAGAGTTAGTTTTAATTAGTTCTTTTATATAACTTAACCCTAGTAAATCATTAGGAGTAGAGATAGTTTCATTACTTATATCTTTCAAAGCTTTACTAATAGCAGTAGGGTAGTTTTCTCCCTCTAGTAACCACTGTTTTACTTTACTTTGGTAGGTTACATTGTTTATTTGCAGATTGGCTAATTTAATTAGCTTTTCAATATTATTATCTTCACTGCCAAAGACTAAATATTCTACTTGTAGATGGTTTAGTATTTCTACTGCTCCTTTAGCAAATATATCAGCACTTTGAGTGGCAAAGGGAAAAGGTAATTCAATTACTAAATCCACTCCATAGTTAATAGCAATTTTTGTTTTATCCCATTTAGAAATAATACTAGGTTCTCCTCTTTCTGTAAAATATCCTGACATCACTACAATAAGAGGATACTCCGGAAACATTTCTTTAACTTTATTTATTTGATATAAATGTCCATTATGAAAAGGATTATATTCAACTATTATTCCTACAGCTTTCATGCTACATCACCTAAAGTTATCATATCATAAAAAGAATGTTATTTAACTAAAAACTAGTTTTGAAGGTAAAATTTACTTTTATAACAAGTTATTATACAACTAGGCTTAGAAAAACTCTATTTGTTATTGCTTTTTACCTATTATTTATGTATAATGTTAATGCCGGTGGTGAAGAGTATGGTTGATTTAACAGAATTAAATAATCACATTATTTCCGAAGTAGGAATTGATCTTACCGTAAATTTTGATAAAGAATATCTAGTAAATACTGAGATACTAGAACTTACTAAGATTGAAGTTCACGGTAACATTGTAAAAAATAGTAACAATGATAATATTTTATCTTGCGTAGCAAAGGGTAGAATGTTAATCAAAGATGCTATTAGTTTCGAACCGGTAGAATATCCTTTTGAAATAGAAATTATTGATGAAGTAATTGAAAATTTTGAAAGTGATGCAAATTCTCTTGATATTAAGGAAATTCTATGGCAAAATATAGTCTTAGAGATTCCATTAAAATTTACTGTAGAAAAAGATTTAAGTAAATTTCAAGGGGATGGTTGGAAACTAATTAGTGAAGATGAATTAAAAGAACAGAATAATCCTTTTAATGATCTAAAAAGTAAGCTAGGAGAGGAGTGAGACATATGTTAAGTTTAAATATTCAATTGTTTGCAGTACCATTTCATAGAGTATCAAAAACAAGAAAAAGATTGAGAAGATCTCATAATGCAATTAGTGCTAATGGAACAGTAAAATGTCCTAATTGTGGAGAAGCAATTCGGCCTCATAGAGTTTGTTCAAAATGTGGATTCTATAAAGGAAAAGAAGAAATAGTTGTAGTAAAAAAAGATGCTGAGTAAGCATTTTTTATTTGTCTAAGTATTCATTTCGACAGGATTCATCTTCCCTCTTTTATATAGTAGAGTGGGGATGAGATATGAAGATATATTTAGATGTAGTCTTTTTCTTGAACTTCTCTTTTGATTTTTTACTGCTATTAACTGTTTCTCTTGTATTAAAGAGACCAGTTAAAATAAGAAGATTAATATTAGGAGCCTCTATTGGAGCAATCAGTATTATATTTTTATTTTGGCCACTTACTTCTATTACTTTGTTTTTATTAAAAGCAGTGATAAGTGTTTTTATGATACTAGGTACTTATGGCTTTAAAGAAATTAAATATTTTATAAAAAATATTGTTTATCTCTACTTTGTCAGTATTTTGTTGGGGGGATTTTTATATTTTTTAAATATTCAGTTTAGTTATAAAAATGAGGGTTTAATCTTTTTCTTTCAGGGTTTAAGTATTAATGTAGTTTTCTTAATAGTAGTTAGTCCTCTTATTTTATATTTTTATATTAAAGAGGTAAAGAAATTAAAATTAACTAATATTACTTATCATAAGTTGGATATTTATTTGCCTAATAATGAGATAATTACTTTTAATGGTTATTTAGATACAGGTAATCAGCTATATGACCCATATAAGCACCGTCCTATAATACTTATTTATTCTAAGCAAATAAATATACCTTATGAAAAGGCTTTATTGGTACCTTATGAAGCTTTAAATCACCAAGGAGTAATATGCTGCCTAATAGTACCAAAAGTAGTTATAAATGGTAGTAAGACTATTTATAATGTTTTAATTGGTAAGAGTAATGAACCTTTTTCTATACCTGGAGTAGACGCTATTATTCATCCAGACTTTTTATTATAATAAGATAATTCGACAAGAATAACTATTTATAGCCCTTATACTAAAATAGTAATTTATTACATATATTAGTATAAGGAGGAAGAAGAAATGATTACTATATGTTTATTACTAGGATCCATATTACCTCTAAGTAGTGTTTTGTTTTATGTAGGGGCTACTGATATTTTACCTGAACCTTTAAAGAAAGATGAAGAAGAATATTATTTAACTTTATCACAAGATGGAGATTTATTTGCTAGGGATAAATTAATAGAGCATAATCTAAGATTAGTAGTATTTTTAGCAAAGAAGTATGATAATACTAAGATTGATTTAGAGGACTTAGTAAGTATTGGGACAATTGGTTTAATAAAAGGAATTAAGACTTATAAAATGGATAGGAATATTAAATTAGCAACTTATGCATCTAGATGTATTGATAATGAAATATTAATGTATTTAAGAAAAAATAAGAAGGTAAGAACGGAGATTAGTTTTGATGAATCATTAAGTTTTGACCCAGATGGTAATGAATTACATTTAGAAGATATTTTAGGAACTGAGGCTGATATTGTTACTAAGGGACTTGAAGAGGAAACTGAAAAAAATTTAATGCTTTCAGAAATTAATAAACTAGATACTAGGGATGGAGAAATAATTAAACTTAGGTATGGATTAGGTGGTAGAGAGGAAATGACTCAAAAGGATGTTGCTGAATTATTGGGAATTAGTCAGTCATATATTTCTAGAATAGAGAAGAAAGTTATTAAGCGTTTAAAAAATATTGTTAAATGTTAAAGTAAGTAAGCGGCTTACTTTTTTTCATGCTATAATGTATTAGTGAGGTTATTATGCAAAGATATTTTATAACTAGTATTGATAATAAAAAAGTATCTTTTTCTAAAGAAGATAGTCATCATATTAAAGATGTAATGCGAATGAATATTGGACAGAAGATAGAATTAGTAAGTAAAAGCCAACTTTATTTGGGGGAAATTACTTGTCTCTTACCAGTTGAAGCTAGGATTATATCAGAGGAATTAGTTAGTAGTGTCAAAAAACCTAGTATTACTTTAGCTCAATCGTTAGTACAAATGCAAAAGATGGAATTTATTTTACAGAAAAGTACAGAACTTGGAGTAGATAAAATAATTCCTTTGTTAGCTAAGAGAGCAGTAGTTAAAATTGAAGCAAAAGAGGATAAGAAAATAGCGCGGTGGCAGACTATTTTAAAAGAAGCTAGTGAACAGTCTAAAAGACTTACTATTCCGGAAATAAGTAAGTGTATGACTATACAGGAACTTAGTAAATTAGATTATGATTTAAAGATCTTATGTACTGTAAATGAAGTGTCAAAAAGATTAAATAGTGTCTTACAAAATATTAATAACCATGCTAAAATATTAATTGTAATAGGTCCAGAGGGAGGGTTTACTCCTCTTGAAGAAGAGATACTAATTAAAGAAGGTTTTATATCTACTTCTTTAGGTGAATTAGTATTAAGAACAGAAACAGTAGCACTTTATGTAATGAGCGTAATTGAGTATTTATTTTTGAGGTGAAGAATATGTTGAATTTTTTAAATGGCACGGTTTCTAATCAAATATATTTTATATATGGTTTAATAGGACTTGTATTAGTTTTAATTTTAACCATCATATTAATAGATTTTAAGGATAAAAAGAAAAATAAAAAGAAGATTAAATTAAATGAGCCAGTTAGTAATTTAAAGCAGGGTGTAGAGAATATTGAGATACCTGAATTGATTGAAGAAGTTATAGAACCAGTTGCAGTTCAAACTAATGAAGAAATAACTTATGTTGATGAAAACCCAGAATTAGAAAGAACTAATGCTTTAGTAGAATTACAAAAGTTAACAGCAGAACTTCAAAAAGCTGAAGAGGAAAATAATAATAGTAGTAATATTGATTTAACAACATTTGAAGAAGAACAAGAAAGTAATGCAATTATTAGTATTCAAGATTTATTAAAAAGAAATAATGAATTATATGAAAATAATGAATGTTCTCAGTATAAAGATGAAGGTAATGAACCAATTAATATAGAAGAACTAAAGAAAAAGTTTGAACATACTGAAATAGTAGATAATACTCCTTCAACTGCTACTATTATAGAAAAAGAAGAGATAAGTACGGTACAGGAGGCTCCTGTTTATAAGCAGGTAGTACTTGAAGATTTTATTACAGGGTTGGATACTTCTGCAAAAACAGAGGCAACTAGAGTTAGTTTTAAAAGTACACCTTTTATATCTCCTGTTTATGGAATAGTGAAGGAACCAGTGGAGGCGAAAGAAGAACCTATTTATGATGAAGTTATTGAGCTAGAACAAACTGCTGACTTAGATCAATTAGATGGAGAACTTAGAAAAACTAATGAGTTTTTACAGGTCCTTAAGGAACTACAAAAAAACATGAATTAAATAGTATATA
>JAVWCU010000023.1:0-15033 GCA_036648855.1 Bacilli bacterium | reverse complement strand
GGGGTTGACGAAATACCTGAAGGCACTAATATAATGCAATCATATATTTCAATAAAAAATAATGACAAGTATTTATTGGAATAATCAACTGAAAGGAATGATTTTAGATAGTCAATTCCGGGTGGACATGTATAAACAAATGAAACAGCAGAAATCGGATTAAATAGAGAATTGAAAGAAGAATTAAATATAGAGAATATTAATTATAAAAAAGTGGATGCAGTTAAATTTCCTTATAATAAATATATATTTAATGTGTTTTATTCTGAAGATAATATAGATGTAGATAAATTAGAGTTTCAAGAAGAAGTAATTCAAGTAAATTGGTTTATTAAGGATGAGATTATCAACTTACTTGAAAAAGTTGTTGTACTTCTATTATAAGACCACCATAGGGAAATTAGCCTGGATAATTCGACTTAAATACATAAAAAGGTTAATTTTAGTTAACCTTTTTTATATGTTTTGATAATATTATGTAGTATAAGAAAACTTAGACGTAAAACTAATAATTTTAAATAATTGATGTTAAAGATATTTTTAAGGGTACAATAGAAGAAACTTAATTATTTAATTATGCAGTAGTATCTAGTTATTATAAAATTCATAAAAGGTTTTATGATGATTGAGATAAAGATGATGTTGACACGCAAATCTAAATAAAGTGTCAAGTGCCTAGTAAATCTTGCTTTTTATATAAAAAGCAATTGAAAATTGGGTATAATAGAATAAATGGAGGTAAAAAAATATGGATGGATTTTTATATCAGCTAGTAGCTTCTCATACAATGTATGATGATTATAATGCGAAATTTTTTGGTCAGTATGTTGATGTGAATGCATTGTCTAGCTTATTAGCTGTTTCAAATAGTTATTCAGGCATAATAAATCTTTTAAATAAAAGGCATAATAAATACGAAAATACTTTATTACAAAAATCAGATGAAGAATTAAGCACACTTATTGAAAAGATTAATACTATTAAAGCCACTCAAATTGATTTATGCAATAATAAATTAGCAAATGATAGTTTAAGAAAAACGTTATTTCAAGCAGCTGAAATAGATTTTGATAAGGTAAGAAAATTAGTATCGTTAGATAGTCGTATTGATACTATGCTTGTTGAAAATGATTCTAAATTAGAAATAATTTGTAATGATGAGAAGATTGAAAATGAGAATCATAAAAAACTTGTTGAAAACAGAGAAGCTTTAGATACAAATATCGAAAGTAATATGGGAATATTAAACGGATTATGTAGTGAATTAGATGGTAAAAGTGTTGATATATTTAAGGGATTAAACATCGATACTTTAAGAGAACAATATGAACAGGGGTTAGTTGGTGTTATTCAAAATACAACAGTAAGAAAGGCATGTGTTAGTTATGCGTTTGATAGTTTAAAAAGAGAAAATCGGAATCTTTCTCAAACGTATGCTACTGCTCAGCAATTTGTTGCTAAAGCAAAAAGGGAAAATGGATTTGATGTTTCAGAATTAGTTGGAAGAAATGATCAAATAATGCTTAATAATGGTATTAGGCATATTGTACATAATGGAGTAAGGGGAATTGCTGCTATGTTGGGAGATGCACCTGATGATGATAAAACTGTTACTGCAGCTGCAAATGGATATTTAACTATGCAACCATTTGTAGACGGAATGTATGACTACATAAGTAATATATCAACATACAGTCAGGATTATTCAAAGGGTGGAACAGATTATGATAAGTTGCGTAGTTTTAATAATCAATTACAAGCTAAATTAGCTGAATTACAAGACAAAGATTCAAGAAAGTTTATGAATATTGTAGGAAAGGGTCATACGATTTCAACAGAACGTCTACCTTATGAATTTGTTACTAATATATTTGACAATTTTAATGAAAATCTTGGAAACATGAGAACGCAAATTTTTGATGCAAAACAAACTACAATGGGCAATGAGCAGCAAACAGAACAACAAAATTCAATGTATAAAGGTAATGATATGACAATGTCAAAACAATCGATAGATGAAAAGCAAGGAATGTTTACAGCAAATATTATTGATACTAGTCATTCGTTGGCACAAGATGCAGGTTTTGAAATTAATGAAATGGGAGAAAATATAAGTTTGCAAGGTAAATCAAGATAAAAATTTTAACTAATGATATCTATATTAAACTAACTTATATACCTAGTTAGTGACATACTACTAAGTCAGTGGAGCCAGCTTAGATATAGTACTAAAGGCGAGCCTTTGAAACCTCTATTTTAGTAATATATTGCAAACTTTGTAAGTAATCTTGTTGCCTTTTAATTAAAAACGACTTAATTGCTAATCTTGGGAAAAGCAAAAGGGTCGTTTTTTAATTGTATTATTATTTATTTAGTATATTGCTTGTTTCTTGTTCGATATTATATCTAGATAGATAAATAAATAACTCGTATAATATAGTTAATAGAAAGAAACCTATTATAAGATATATATTATTCCTTAAATTTTTGTTTAATGCGTTATTTGGTATAGTTAATCAATATCACTTATATGAACCTTATATAGTAATAATTAATAATGTAGTGCTTATTGTTTTTAATTATCCCAGTGAAATATATGCAAATTATTTAAGCAAGAAGATAAAAATATCTGAATTAGAAAACCACATAAAAAGTATGAACTAATAAATTTACCCTATATATGTTATTGACTTTTATGAATTACAAGTTAGAAATATTGTTGAAACGATATTGGTTGGTTTATTAAGTAGCATAAATTACTATATTAAATTTCTTGTATCTGTATATTTTAATTTTTTGATTTAAAAAAACAAATATTAGAACTGATACTATTTATTAAACAAAAATCTATGCCTATTTTCGAATAGTTTTTTGTTGTTTTATATGTTAATATAAAAATAAGGAGAATCTTAAATATGGATAAAAAAATAACGAAGTTAACAATTATAAACATAATTATTTTTGCTTTGGGCATTATTTTGTATGCTGTACTTACTTTTTTTATTAAAGTTAATGTAGGCAGTGGTGAATATAAAGAGCTGGAGAATGTTATAATAGTTGCTATTCCTTGCTTTTTAATATTTATTTATTCATTTATGGTAGATAATCCAAATAAAAGGAGAAATTGTTTAATATTTTATTTAGTAAGTTATGTTGTTATAATGTTTGGATTTGTTTTTTCAAATTATAGATCAAATATTCTTATTGAGCATGGTATCATGTTTAGGGAATATAATTTAATTCCATTTCATTCAATTATCAATTTATTTCAGTCCCAGCTAGGACAAAAATTTGCAATATATAATATCGCTGGTAATTTTTTTATGCTAACTCCCTTGGCGATTCTGCTCCCCATGATTAGTAAGAAATTTAAAAAGACTAAATTCTTTTTGCCCGTTATTATTATCTTGTGTCTTTTTATTGAGATAGCTCAGTATATAACAGGTTTAGGAAGTTTCGATATTGATGATATTATTTTAAACCTTAGTGGTGCTTTTATATTGTTTTTGATAATTACAAAAACAAATATTAGTATTTTTATTGAAAATTTATTTTTAAAACAACAGATTTCTCGAAAATTTAGTTTTACAATATATATACTATTATTATTCATCTTTTTAATGTCTTTTGTGAAAAGATCATTATTGATATACAATTATTATATAGATCACAGGATTGATATGTCTAATGTGGTTTGCACGGCTAATTCCAAGACATATCTAGGCGATATTGGAAATTATAGTTATTATAGTGAATGTAATTATGGAAATTCATTTATATTAGTCGGAAAACAGAAATATCAAATCAAAGAATTTATAAAATCTCAAAATTTTGATGATAGTTTGTTTGAAAATTTAAACTTAGAAAGAGAATTAATAATTACAAATGCAATTCTAGACGGGAAAAAAGATAGACAAAAGATTAGGTTGTTTCAAAATGATTGTTCTAGTGTATATTTGTATGGGTATGCTAATCTTTTAATAGAAAAAAAGGGAATCCAATATGATGTTAAAACTGAACTAGTAAATAAAAACATTGATATTTCGACTATACACAGTTTAACTAAACTAAAATTTGTAGATAATAAAAATGGGTATAGTGTTGAAACAGGCAAATATTTTAATATAGTGACTTGCGGAGAAAATTATGCTCATCATAATGAATTTTATATTCTAGAGCCAAAATTTATGATTACAAAAGATACTTGTAGTATGTTAAGTAGTCTTTCGTTCTTAGAATAGTTGCTTTAATATAATAGGAAAATACTATTATAAAACTTGAATTTATATGTTTTGATAATATTATGTAGTATAAGAAAACTTAGATGTAAAAACAAATAATTTCAAATGAGAATTTTAGAAATGGAAGGATAACTTAGTTGGTTTTAGTAAGTGGTGGGTTTTTATTTATTAATCTAAGTAGTAATGGTTTTAATTGATTATCATATATCCACTGGTTAGAATATCTAGTTCGTGCAAGTGTTTTTGCTTTAATGGTGGGATTATTTTCCATGTCATGAATTATTTTTTGGGCATGATCAATATAGTACATTTCTTCGGAAGGGTGATATGTTTCGTGTGTATCAAAGTCAAAGTTACGAGCAGACCACCTCATAAAGTGAGCATGAATATTAGTTCCAATTTCCTTTAATGCAGGAACAGCTTCATTTAAGACAATATAGTTACCACGACTGGCAGCTTCTATGACTGTAAGGCCAAATGATTCAGAATAAGATGGGCAAATATATAAATTACTTAGAGCAAATAGTTCAAATACAGTTTCTCTAGTTACTCCATTTTTAAAACCGCACTCAGAAGTAAAAATTATATCTTTTTCATTTAATCCATTTTTAATTCCAATATCTTTAATGATATATTTGTAGGTATCACTTGGGATATCTGTACTGGCAAAATCACAAAAAATAATGGAAATATTCTTATGACAATATTTTTTTATATAACTAGCAAATTTAGTAATAATATGGAATCTTTTGGCCATTGTTAATCTAGCTGGGTAAACAATAAGGATATCGCTTTGTGTGAAATCAACATATTTTGTAATTTCTAATAATTCGTTATTGGCTGTTTGTAAAATATCTATACTGTTGTTTATATAGTAGCAATTTTTAATATCAGTGTTATATTGATTAGCAATTGCTTTTAGTCCACATTCGGTTGGATAGATAAAAGTAGTATTTGGCATATTTTTATATAAACAATTTATTGGGTATGGGGCTTCTAGATGTCTTACTGGGGCAGAATGAGTAAATGCTATGAATTTAACATTTGGTAAAGACTTTTGCGCTTCTCTTATGGCTACATTATGAATTAGATGTGTCCCTTGATATAGAATATCGTGCATAATACAAATATCTACATCTTCTAAGTGCTTTATATAATCTTTGGTAATTAGTTCAGCTTGATGAAAAAAATTAGGCTCTATTTCATCTGTTACTTTAGTATAGTTTTTCCAGTGAAATATTTCTTTGTTTTCACTGTTAATTATTTTTACCCAGTTAATTCTTTTGTCTGCATAGATACCAGTTCTTTCACTATCTGGACAATGCTCAGAAACTAGTAGTTTTATTTCTATATTGTCGGCTAAAAGCATTTTTAATTGTTCGGAAACAACATTGACTAAGGAATAGGTATTTGATAATCCATTAAACATAGTTAAAATTGCTATTTTCATAGTTTCAACTCCTATACATATTTTATTCATTATCATATTATATGGTAACAAACAATATGTTATAAAGAAATTAATCATTTTATAACAGTTGGAGTGTTAACGTATTATAATAATGCGCTTTTTAAAATTAAATGAAAGGAGTGATGATAATTGGCTTTAAATTTTTATACAATGAATGATGAGAACATTTTTGTTTTCAATAATCATACTCAATCTAATGCTTCAGCAACTGGTTCAGTTTGGGTAGGAGGTAATGCATTATATAATAATTATAATGTAGGAGCAGATTTACCTGTTCATACACAAAACTATTATTTTTCTTTACGAGTAACTAAGGATATTAATATTACGGGGGGTACGAACTTTACTCAAAATACAGGTAGGGAAACAGCTGCATCTACGGTAACTAAATATACTATGACTAATGCAAATGGAGTCCCTAACCAACCTTTAATTTATCAGTTTGGATCAGTATCTTTAGCTGCAATGATTAGTTATTTACAATGTTCTTCAATTGCATGGGCTAACTATGTATCTACGCCTAGTATGCAATCGGTTAGTGGAACAACCTTAACCTTAACTGGGACAGATACTAATATTAATACTTTTTTAATCGATGGGAATAATGTAGGTAGTAGTGGTCTTAATATTAGTAACATTACTAGTGTAAATATTATAGTACCTACTAATTCTACTATAGTTATTAGCGTTTATGGCAATAGTATTGTTTTAAATAATATTGCAACCTTATTTAATGGTATTCCAATTACTAAGATGGAAGCAAGTTATGTACTTTGGAATTTTCCGGATGCTACTAATATATTGATTAATTCTGATATGTATGGATCTTTTTTAGCACCATATGGAACAGTTAATACAAATGCTAAAACTTTGTATGGGACAATTTTAGTAGATAATCTTAATGGATCATTGATGGCTGTTAATAATTTGTTTAAGGGTTCATTACCTGATATATATGATCCTTCTACATCTGGTTCATGTACTAGTTTTACGACAACAACAACTACTACAACAACAACTACAACGACTACTACTATGTCTACAACAACAGTGCCAGGAGGAAGAACGCAAGCTATTTCTGATATTGTTGAATCTGTGGCATTAGAGCAAACGGCATTAGCACACTTATTAAATGCCGAAGGTGAAAAAATACAAAAGGCTTTAACTATGGTAACTACTAATATAGAATTGATAAAAGTGAATACTTCAGTAGAAGATATGGTTAAGGCAATAACAAAATTAGAAACGGTTTTACAAGGTAAATTAGAGTTGTTTGATGATTGCCTGTGTAACACTAAAATAGTTTTAAATAAAAGATAAGATTTTATAATCTTATCTTTTATATTAAAAACAGTTTGGTTTATCACACTCATCACATTCATTAAAGTCATTGCAGTTTTTTGCAAGTTCTAGTTTGCTGTATAATACATGTTCTAAAAAGGTTACATTTTTAATTACTTCATTAACAGAGTTATTAACTTTTAAGAGTTCATGTGGGTCGTCAGTTATTTCTAGCATTTTTTGAATTTTTTCTCCTTCAGCATTTAAAATATGGGAGATGGCGGCTTCTACTAAAGCAATAGACTCAATAATATCTATTGTTGAATGACTTTTAGAATGACAATTATTTATTATTTCTAGGTAATTACAATTGGGGTTTATTTTTTTTATAATTTCAATATATTCTTCATTTTTATCACAATTACAGCTGCTATTAAAACAATTTTGAGGGCATTTAAGATTAGTAATATAAATATAATTGTATTTATTATTTTTAGTTATTAAAAGATGGAGAACTCCATTAACATTAATAAGACTATTAATCACTATATTATCACCTATATAGTGGGTAGCAATTAAATTGCCATTTTTTGTAATATTGGCAATATAGGCTGAATTATCTTTGGTATAAGCAATATATTTTTCGTTACAAAAGTATTTAGCAGTACTGAAATAGTTTTTTTGACTTTTAGGTACTAATATTGGTTGGCAACAGTGGCTATTTATAGGGATAACTTGGTTGGTTGTTCCTAGTAGTTGACTAGTGGTGTTTTTAGATATTTCAGATATAATGAAATTACCATTACTGTCTACTGAGTATACTTTTTTATTATTAGTAATTAATATTTTTCCATTACAGGCTGTAATAGAGTTAATGGTATTACTATACTCTACAGGTACTTTTAAATTAATAGAATCAATTTCTTTATAGCAATTGGTTACTCTATATAACATATCTTTGCAATTTTGCTTTGACATGTAATATTGCTTGCACTCATCAATATTAGTAATACTGCAATATGGATAATTTGTGATATGTTCTTGTTCTTTTTCAAAACAAAGATTGTATTCTATAATTTTATTTTTTATTGGATCTAAAAATAGGTATTTGTTATCATTAAATTCGCCGCCAGTATAAATATTATCGGGATTATTTAATAAAGGAATCTTTTTAATTATTTTAATCATATTATCTCCACCCTTACTTTTCATAATTATTATATGTAATAGTAGGAATTATGCTATAACCAAAAACTCTTTCTATCATATAATAGAGTAATTAAATGAAAAGGAGTAAAAAAATGTTATCAAAGAAATTAGCTTATTTACAAGTTAAAGTGGAGCCTTGTTCAAATGATTTTTGCGAGGTATATACATTTTTAAAACCAACAGTATTATATTTACCGAAGGGTTTTATAATACATATTAATAGTATAGAAAGGGAAAGTATATGTTTAGTAATTAAAAATCTTTTTAATCCAGAATTTTGCCAAAAAGTGGTATTATCTTTATGTGAATGTGCAACTAAAAAAATCGTAGTTGAAATAGACTGTAAAAAAGTGGTGCTTTGCTTAAAATTATGCGCTATTAATATCTTAAAACCTTGTTATAAATGTGAATGTAATGATTACACAGATGATTGTATGGATATTTGTTGTAAAGAAGATTTTTGTGAAGATGACTTTATTTGTTAAATAAGTATAATTAAAAAAATTGAAAACTGTCGACATTTATTAACAAGCAACATACTTTATTATGAAAGGAGTGATATTTATGTCAATGCCAATAATTAAACCAAGTGGGGTTACTAAGTGTCAAGCTATTACTGATATTATTGAATCAGTTGCACTTGAACAAACTGGATTATCTCATATTTTAAATGCTGAGGGGGAAAAAATTCAGAAGGCTTTAGTGCTTGCGGCTACTAGTGGAGATTTATTACTTGTAAATAAATCAGTTCAATCTATGGTTAATGCTATTACTAGATTAGAAACAGTTTTACAGGGAAAATTAGAACTATTTAGTGACTGCCTATGTGCTGATTGTGCTGTTGTTCCAGCACCATAATTAAAATTTTAATTTTGCTAATTATTTTAAAGAGGATATCCTCTTTTTTTGTAAGTATAAAGTGTCAATGAAGGTTTAAATTTAAATTAATCATAGCTAGTTGTTAAGGAATATGTTATTTTATTATCAGAGGTGGATATTTATGAATACTGATAATTTATTTGAAAATGCTTGCCATATTACTAGGCACAAGTATAACAGTACTTCTGAACAGTTAAATTTTGCTATTTTAGAGGCTTTAAAAGGTAATCCAAAGTGTTTCACTAGGGATGGAGATTCTAGAAATAACATAGTTAAAATGGGGATAAGTGGAATTAAAAAGGTTTTAGTAGAAAATGCTGTTATGTTGGCTGCTTGCAGTGAAAATGTAGATGTCTTTGATGATAATACGAAAGCAACTTGTTTGAATATGTTAAAATTTTTGGTAGGCAATGGAATGGAGGGCATTGATTTATTAATTAGTAATGGGGTTGAGTTTGCAAATAGTATCGATCAAGTTGATGATAAATCAAATAATTTAAATATTGATAAATCCAAGCCGCTTGATAATTCAGACAAAAAAAATCAGCAATTGTTGGAAGCTAATAGGTTTGCTACAAATTTTACTGTAGGTTTAGTTACAGCGTATACTGATTATAAGATTATGAAGAACTTAGTAAGAAGTGAATTTATATCGACTGATATATCTTCTCAATTAAATCGAGTTGAACAATTTTATAATACAGAAATTACTAATGAAATTGTAAGGTAATAATAGGATGATGGGATAAATATAGAAAAATATTTATGAATATTGATAAAATTTAAAAAAGTCTTTACTTTAAGCTACGTTTCAAGTACACTAGAGTAGCGTTTTAAAGAAATTTAAGATTAAAGATTTTACTATATTTGTCCTGTTAGCTCAGTTGGTAGAGCATTTGACTTTTAATCAAAGGGTCTGGAGTCCGAATCTCCAACAGGACACCATTTTGTATTTTACTTATTAGAAGTTTATAATATAATGCCGACTTGGCTCAGTTGGTAGAGCAACGCACTCGTAACGCGTAGGTCACAGGTTCGATTCCCGTAGTCGGCACCAGATGTTTATTTGCCTTAATATATTAAGGCTTTTATTTTGGAATAATAAAAAAGTCGTTTATGACTTTTTAAATTTATTATTTATAATTAGGTAAATATTTTTAAATAGTAAGATAGTTAAGAAAAGGAAAATTATACTGTAGCAAATCAGGATGATTGTATGGTTTAATTTAATTTTATTATATTGATTTAAATTTGTATTAGAAATATGAGCTTTAATTAATTCTTTTTCTTCTTCTGTTTTACCTTGACTTATATAATTGTTAATAATAGTATTCCTAACATCAATTAGTTCTTGTTTTTCAAAGCCCTTTAAGTAGCCCCTTATAGATTGCTTTGTACCAGTGTTTAGCAGATGATTGGCTTGATTTATATCAATAAGAGCAATTATACTAGTACCTTGAATATCTATATCGATAAAGGCTGCTTTTGGAATGTTATTTATTTTATATATATAATTTGTAGAATAAAATTTTGAAAATGTAATTTTAACAAAATTGTTTGTTTTTAGGCAAACATTAATATCTTCTTTTTTTGTTATTAGACATTCTTTTTTTAGTACAGCAAGATAATTATTTTGTTTATTTAAGTAAAAAAAAGTTGTTAATAATATAAGCAAGCCAATTAAAGATAGGGATATTTTAACTAAGGGGATTTTATGTTTCTTTTTCTTTTTCATTGAATAACCTCTTTTTATTTTTTTATTTAGTAAAGTTGTAATTATTATTATATCATGTTATGATATAAATATGTAGAATAGAGGGATTGATTATGAAGAAAGTGTTAGAGTTTATCGTTAATTTTGATGGATTTTTTTACTATTTATTTGCAGTGATTTGTGTTATTTTAATCATGGCGATTATGGGCTATCTAATGGAACGGGCTGGGAAAAAATTAGAGAAGGAACAATTAGCTGTTAAACTTAACGACAATCTTTCTAGAAATGATCAATTGAAACCTGAGGAAGCTGTAGAGACCGTTAAACCTAACACGGATAATAATTATGGTAATCCTAAGGCTACTGATATAATAGATTTTTCTGCTCCTAGTAGTATGCAAAATAAAAAATCTGTTTCTTTGGAGGAGTTAGGTACTGTGCCTATCCAAAAACCAAATATTATTACTGATGAGATCCCTGTTATTCCTCAGATTCAAGGTGATATTGAACCTTCTTCTAATATTATTCCGGAAATACAAGATTTTACTTCTAAGAATTAGTAATAGTTAAAAAAAGCATTAAGTGGTTTACTATAGATGCTTTTTTTTGATATAATGAATTATGTTAAAGGATAACATAGAAGGGAAGAAAAAAAGGATGACTTTTGAAAGTATTATTGATCTTATTAAAAAAATTGCTGATATCTCTTTGGTATGGGTAATGTTCTATTATATATTAAAAAATATACGAAATAATGTAAAATTAACTTTGTTATTTAAAGGGGTAGCTGTTATTCTGATTTTAAAAATAGTTAGTGATTTTATTGGACTTCAGACCATTGGTTTGTTACTGGAGTATGTAATTATGTGGGGACCACTAGCTCTAATTATTATATTTCAACCGGAAATTAGGACTGCTCTTGAGCAGCTTGGAAGAACTCAACTTCTTGGTCGACATAAGGTATTAACGGTAGATGAAAGAGAAAGATTAGTTTATGAGATTATACAGGCTATGGATTATTTAAGAAAGTCTAGGATTGGGGCTTTAATAGTTATCGAAAGAGATATGAGTTTGGGAAATTATATTGATAAAGGCAAGAAAATTTATGCCGATTTATCAAGTGATTTACTAATTGCTATTTTCTTCCCTAATAATCCTCTTCATGATGGTGGTGTTATTATTCAAGGAGATAGAATTACTTGTGCTGGGGCTGTTTTTCCTACTAGTAGTAATTCAAAAACTAATAAGAGACTTGGAACTAGGCATAGAGCAGCACTTGGTATTGTTGAAGAAACAGATGCTATTAGTTTAGTTGTTTCAGAAGAAACAGGTAGACTTTCAGTAGCAGTTAAAGGCGAATTATTTTATAATTTATCTTTAGATGATGTTAGGATGATGCTTATAGATGAACTTAGACCTAAACAAGAAACTGAGGAAGAAATACTTGAGGAGGAAGAAATATATGAAGAAGATAAGTAGTTCTATTTTTTCTTTTCTTAAAAGAATTTTATTATTTTTTGATAAGTGGTTAATTACACCTATTACTAAGGGTATTTTAAAAATAAGTGAGGCAATTCAGGGAAATAGTAAGGGTCTTGAAAGATTTATTAATAATAAGCAAACTTTAATAGTTTTATCCTTAGTATTCGCATTTATTGTTTTTTTTGTAGTTGATGCTAACTCTAATACAATTATTAATCAGTCAGCAGAGATTCTTTATAATCAGCCGGTTAAAGCAGAATATAATGAGGAAGCTTATGTTGTAGAAGGGTTACCTAAATCAGTTGATATTACATTAATTGGAAGAAGAGCAGATATTTATTTGGCTAAACAACATCCATCTTATGAGGTATCAGTTGATTTAAGGGAAATGAAACCGGGTAGTCACAAGGTTACGCTCAAGTATAAACAGGCTCTTGATTCTATTGATTATAAACTTGATCCTTCTACAGCAACTATTGTTGTTTATGAGAAAGTATCTGAAACAAGGGAGTTAAATTATGATGTTTTGCATAAAGACCAACTTAATTCTAAACTAGTAATATCTAATATTGAATTGGGTAGAAATGATGTAATAATAAAGGGTGCAGAGTATAAACTTAAGCAGGTTGCTACGGTAAAAGCTTTAGTAGATATTAATAATATAAGCAATCCAAAAGTTGGGGTTATTACTTTGAAGGATGTTCCTTTAATTGCATATGATTCAGACGGTAAGCAGGTTGATGTGGAAATAGTGCCAAAGACTATAGAAGCAAAAATCACTATTACTGCTCCTAGTAAGGAAATCCCAATTAAGATAGTGCCAATAGGAGAATTAGCTTTTGGTAAAGCTATTAGTTCACTTACTTCTAGTGTAGCAAATATAGTTATATATGGAGATCAAGCAATTATTGATACAATTGATTCTTTTCCAGTAGAAATAGACATTGATAAATTAGATAAAGGCAAATCATTTAATATTAACCTTAAAAAGCCTAATGGTATTCGAGATATGAGTGTTAAAACTATTGAAATTAAATTAACTTTGGATGAGGTTATAACCAAGGAGTTTAATGATATTAGTATTTCGCCAATAAATTTAGCAAGTGGTTATAAAGTTCAAGCTATGTCTGAAGCTGATAGTAAAGTAACTATTATAGTTAAAGGTACTAAAGCTGCTCTTGATTCACTTAATCAGGCAACAATTAAAGCTACTATTAATTTAAGCAATTTAACAACAGGTGAGCATGAAGTTGAGGTAGTAGTAGTAGGGAATGATTTAAAATTAATTTATGAGTCTAAATTAAAAAAAGTTAAGATAAGAATAGAACCTGATAAAAAATAAGGAAAAGGCAATTCACTAATTATGAATTGCCTTTTTAATTGCCAATATCTTCAAATAGGATGGCAATATTGACTATACCAGCGAGTCCAACTAGCACATAGACAATACGAGTTATTACATTTTCAACGCCAAATAATGTGGAAACAATATTAAAGTCAAATAGACCAATTAGTCCCCAATTTATGGCTCCAATGATGGTTAACACTAGAGCTATTTTTTGTAGTGTTTTCATGATTTCCTCCTTTTTAATACAGTATTAGCATAAACAAAAAGCTAATAATTATTCATGAATAATTTAATATGATAGAAATATAATTAAATGAAAACAAATTATGGGGTGAAAGAATGAAAAAATATTTAATTTTTGGTTTTTTATTATTAACACTTTTTTTGACAGGATGTAGCAAGGGTGGAGAAAAAGATGTAATTAGGGACTTAGAAAAAAAAGTAGGTAATGCAAAAGCTTATCAGGTTCAAGGTGTTTTAGAAATATCTAATAATGATGATACATATCATTACGATGTGATAGCAGCTTATAAACATAAGGATCAGTATAGGGTTAGTTTGAAAAACAAGGCAAACAATCATGAACAAATTATATTAAAAAATAAGGAAGGAGTATATGTTTTAACACCATCTTTAAATAAAAGTTTTAAATTTCAGAGTGATTGGCCATATAATAATTCTCAGGTATACTTATTGCAATCAATTATTAATGATATAAAGAAAGATGATAAGTCTAATTTTATTCAGTCTAACAATGATTATATATTTACAACTAAAGTTAATTATCCTAATAATAAGAAATTAATTAAGCAAAAGATTTTATTAGATAAAAATTTGAACTTTAAAGAAGTAGTAGTGCTTGATGAAGCAGATATTCCTCAAATGAAAATGACTTTTTCTAGTGTTGATTTAAAACCAACATTTGATGATATGTATTTTGATTTAAATGAAACTATGAAAACATGCGCAACTTGTGGAAATGTAGAAGAAACTAAGGAGTCTAGTTCTATAAATGATATTATTTTCCCTCTTTATTTACCAGCTGGTACTAAATTAACTAGTCAAGATCGTATTAATAAATCAGATGGAGAAAGAATTATATTAACTTTTGCTGGAGAAAAGCCCTTTTTATTAGTTGAAGAAAATACTAGTGTTTCTAAAGAAATGGCTGTGGTGCCTACTTATGGGGAACCTTATTTATTAATTGATACTGTGGGAGCTTTATCGGATAATTCTATTAGTTGGACCAGTGGAGGTATTGATTATTATATTGTATCAGATGTTATGAGTCAGGATGAACTAGTGGAAGTGGCTAAATCGGTGACCGCAATACCTACAATGAAATAGTTACTTTCCTCAATTGTTAAATCAACTGCAACAAAGTAAAGATTTAAAAAAGTAAATAATT
>JAVWCU010000022.1:0-15115 GCA_036648855.1 Bacilli bacterium | reverse complement strand
TATAATCGTATTACTTGATTGACATGGCGAGATAGCTCAGCTGGCTAGAGCGTTCGGTTCATACCCGAAAGGTCGTGGGTTCGATCCCCTCCCTCGCTACCAATAAGTATTTAAAATCGGACTTAATTGTTCGGTTTTTTTGTATCTAGCAATTTTCTTATTATATTGAATAGAATAATAAGAGGGTTTAATTATGAAAAACTATTTTATCTTTCCAATGGAAACGTTAAATATTTCGCAAAGCTACAATGAAGGTAATCATTTACCTCACACGACAGGAACTCCAAAGGACTATCCTATTGATATTTGTGGAATAGATTCTAATCAGTCAGCTATATTTTGCCCATGTGACGAAATAAAAGTAGTAGGGGTTTATAATCCTAGTAGAACTGATTATGCTAATACTCTTTATTTAAAAAGTACAACGGAGTGCATTACACCTAGTGGAGTAGGAGAAGTTTTTGCTACATACACTCATATTAATGATGCTGAAATAAGTAAATTTTATGTTGGTCAGTTATTTCACCGAGGTGATATTATTTGTTATGAGGGTACAAGTGGTAATGCAACAGGTAATCATATTCATCTTTGTGTTGGGTTTGGGAATTGTACTAATATGATACAAAATAATTCTGGTAAGTGGGTTATGAAAGGTGATAATAGACATCCTGAAGATATGATGTATATTGATTCTAAATTTACGACAACTATTAAGAATAAGGCTAATTTAAGTTGGCAGTATGTACCAGTAGAAACAGTAGGGACACCAGTATCTAGAAACAACTTAATTAATCAAGTAGAAATAACTAAAGACTTAGTTAGGGGCTATAAGAACCCAAATGGAGAAGTATTAGGCTATATTAATAAAGGTATATATAATTATACTGAAACATCTAATAATGGCAATTATACTTGGTATTTAATAGAGGCAGATTGTTGGGTAGTAATAACTTCTGAATGTGGTAATATTTATATAGCAGATTCAACTATAGAAGATAGTAAAGTAACAGAGTTAGAAACTAAAATAAAAAATCAACAGGATTATATTAACTCTTTAGAAGTACAGCTTAAAAATATGGATTTAGTTCCTTCCTTAAAAACTTTTTTAGTACCCGAGACAGGGGATTATTATATTTTTCTAAATCAGGGAGAAATATTAACCTATAAAATAACCAGCAGTAATTAATTTATGCTATAATATCCTTATAAATTGCTATTGAGAGGAAAAGATTATGGAATTAATTATAGAAGGATTAAAGAAAAAGTATGATGAAAAGGAAGTCCTAAAAGGTATAAACTTTACTTTTAAAAAGGGTAAGATATATGGTTTGTTAGGGCGTAACGGATCTGGTAAAACAACTTTATTTAATTGTTTAAATGAAGATATTAGTATTGATACAGGTAAATTCTTTATTAGAGATGAAGAAGAAATAAGAGAAGTAGAATCTAGTGATATAGGCTATGTTTTATCAACTCCAGTTGTACCAGAGTTCTTAACAGCTAGAGAGTTTTTAAACTTCTTTATTTCTATAAATAAGAATAAAATTAAAAATTTAAAAAACACAGATGAGTATTTTGATTTAATGCATATAGAAGCTTTTGATAGAGATATAATTATGAAAGATTATTCTCATGGTATGAAAAATAAGATGCAGATGTTAATTAATATAATTGCTAGTCCTAATATTATTTTACTAGATGAACCTTTAACATCACTTGATATTGTTGTTGCAGATGAAATGAAAAAATTATTTAAAACAATTAAGAAAGATCATATTTTAATCTTTTCAACTCATATTTTGGAATTAGCAGTAGATTTATGTGATGAGATAGTTATTTTAAATAATGGAGTACTAGAGTTAATTGCTAAAGAAGAATTAAACAATAAACAGTTTGAAGATAAAATTGTAAGTAGTTTAAGAGGAGAGTAATATGTTAAATACCTTAGTAAACGCTTATCAAATTAATATTACTTACAAAACTAATGCTTTTATTTACAGATTGAGAAAACTACCTTTAATAGGGAAGTTTATTCCTCCTGCTTTATATAAAACAGAAGGATTAAAAATATTTGTGAGAGTAATAGTTCTTTTAATTATGGTTATAAGTGCATTTTTATCTAAGGCTATTTATATAGTTTTAATGCTCTTTTTACCACTTGATGCCCTTAATATAATGTCTCCTAATGCTATAATTACTTTAACTGTTTTTCTATCTTTAATTGGCGCAATAATTAATACTACTATATTGAAAGCCGATACAAAAAAATATTATGCTGTTATATTGCTAAGAATGGAAGCATCTTCTTATGCTATAAGCCATTTTCTATTTAATTTAGGCAAAACATTTATTACGTTTTTACCTGGATTAATGTTGTTAATTGGTTTAAATAAAGGTAATATTTTACTGGCAATTCCCCTTACTTTCTTTATCGTAGAAGTTAAAATAATAGGGGAAGCCTTAGAATTAGCTTATTTTAAAAAACATAAAAAATTACTTAGTACTAATTTCTATTTATCTATATTTGGAGGACTATTATCTGTTTCCTTAGGACTAGGATTAAGTTATTTAAATATATGTATTAGTCCCCTTATTTTACTTATCCTTGTTGCTACTCTAATTCCTTTTTTTATAAAGGCCTTTTCTTATATAAAAACATATCATTTATATAATGAAGCCTATAAGAAACTTATTACAATCAATACTACCGTTTTTGCTGCCAATCAAAATACTGTTAACATCGTAAAAGAAAGATCTAGAATAGATTCTAAAGACATGGCTGTTAATAGTAAAATAAATAAAAAAACAGGATATGATTATTTTAATGCTTTGTTTTTTTCTAGACATAAGAAAATTCTACTTAAGTCGTCTATTAAGACCTCTTTAATATTTTTAGGAATTGTTACCTTTGTTTTTGTTTTTGTTTATTTTGTTCCTAGCATAAAGAATTCATTAAATAAAACCTTGATGACTTCTTTACCTTATTTTGTATTTATTATGTATCTTACTAATCGTGGAGCGGTAGTAACTCAAGCTATGTTTATTAACTGTGATAACAGTATGTTAACTTATAAATTTTATAGAGATAGAAAAATATTATTAGAAGTTTTTAAACAGAGACTTTTAACTATTATAAGTATTAATTTAATCCCTGCTAGTGTGTTAGCTTTGGCTTTACCGGGATTACTTTATTTATCAGGAGGGACCTCTAATCCTTTTACTTATATAAGCCTATTTATGGCTATAATATTTATGAGTATTTTCTTTTCAGTTCATCATTTAGTTATCTATTATTTGCTACAACCATATGATATCAACATGTCTGAAAAAAGTCACATATTTCAAGTTGTTAATAGTTTAACCTATTTATTATGCTATTTTTGTATGCAACTTAGGGTTCAAACTTTTATCTTTTCATTAGGTACTATCTTCATCACTTTTCTATATATAATTATAGCTTTAATCCTTGTATATATCTATGCTCCTAAAACATTTAAATTAAAATAAAGAAAGGGAAACTTATGAAAAAAATAAATGTTAAAACTAGTTATACCAGAGAAAATTACCTAATCTTTAACAGAGTACATTATCATTTTCTTCTAGGGAAAAAGGCTTTTTTCTTCTTACTGTTTATTATTTTAACTATCCCACTTATCTTACTTACAATGTTTAGCAGTATAGGAAGAAGTTATCCTATAGCATTTTTCTTTATTCTTTTAGATATTTTTATTATTTTAGAACTTTTTACTAATTTATTACCAGATATAGAGGTAAAAAGAGTTTTAAAAAATAATAAAGAAATAGAGAATTTATTAAATAGCTATACTTTTTATAATGACCATTTTACTGTTAAAAATGAGATGTTGAAAGACAGTTTATTATATAAAGAATTATATCAAGTTATAGAGACTAGTTCGTTTTTATACTTATATATTAATAAAAATTCAGCATATTTAGTGAATAAGAAGGATATTAAGGAATCAGATAAAGAAGAATTAATTAGTAGTTTAAGAGAGATTATAGGTAAAAAGCATTATTTTAGAAGATAATAAGAGTAATATTTTTACTTAATTTATTTTCTATTATAAATATAAGGGAGTGTAATTAATGAATGCTTAAATTTACCTCCAACTAAAAAAAGAAAAGTATTACTTTTTCTTGCCCTAAAACCTTAGTTGTGGTACCATTATAGTGTTATTTATTGCCCCGTAGCCAAGTGGTAAGGCATCGGACTCTGACTCTGACATGCGCTAGTTCGAATCTAGCCGGGGCAGCCAATTTGAAATAAATCGTCTAGGAGTAGATGATTTTTTATAAGGAGTGTTTATTATGACTAATGAGGAGTTTGCTAATTACTTATTTCCTAATGTTCAAGATGTTTCTTACTATGAAAATAAGTATAAAAAGAGAAATCTAAAAGAGGGCGCTATTGTTACTAGATATGCCCCTAGTCCAACTGGCTCTATTCATATGGGTAACTTATTTCAGGCTTTTATATCTAAGCAATACGCTAGGCAAAGTGGGGGAATTTTCTTTTTAAGAGTAGAAGATACTGATCAAAAAAGAGAAGTGGAAAATGGTATAGAGGGCATTGTTAAAGATGTAGAATCTTTTGGAATAAATTTTGATGAAGGTTATGGTATTGGTGGTGAATACGGTCCTTATTTACAATCTGAAAGAGGAGATATTTATGCTGCCTATGTTAAATACTTAGTAGCAAAAGGACTTGCTTATCCATGTTTTTGTTCAAGTAGTGAGATTGACGAAAATAGAAGTATTCAAGAATCAACTAAAGAAAGAATAGGGTACTATGGTAGATGGGCAACTTGTCGGGACTTAACTCCTGATACTGCTAAAGAGAAAATTGAAGCAGGTAATCCTTATATATTTAGGATGAAGTCAAGAGGAGACTTTAATAAGAAACATGTTTATCATGACGCTATTAAAGGAGATTTAGAGTATCCTGAAAATGATATGGATAATGTTATTTTAAAGTCTGATGGGCTACCTACTTATCATTTTGCTCATGCTATAGATGATCATTTAATGGGGACAACTCATGTAATTAGAGGAGATGAGTGGGTATCAAGTTTACCTGTTCATTTAGAATTATTTGATTTATTAGGATTTAAAACACCTCAATATGCGCATCTTGCTCCTTTATTAAAAAAAGATGGAGATGTAGTTAGAAAGCTTTCAAAAAGAAAAGATCCGGAAGCTTCTGTTAGATATTATCATGAATTAGGAATCCCAGTTGATGCAATAAAACTTTATTTAAGTACTGTAGGAAATACTAATTTTGAAGAATGGTATTTAGCTAATCCAGATAAAAATATAACTGATTTTACTTTCCAATTTGATAAAATGTCAGTTGGGGGAACGATGTTTGATTTAGCTAAATTAGAAAATATTTCTAAAGTATATTTTTCAGTTCAAAAAGCTGATAAAATTTATGATGAGGTTCTTAATTATTCAAAACAATATGATTTAGAATTTGCAGATATTTTAGAGCATAATAAGGATTATACTATTAGCTTATTAAATATTGAAAGAGAAATAGAAAGACCACGAAAGGATATTGGGGCTTATCCTAGTGTTAGAAAAGAATTTTGGTATATGTATGATGAACTATTTAATAAGGAAGCTAATCCATATCAAGATATAGCTAAAAATTATCAATATGATGATTTAATTACTTATATGAATACTATTTATCTTAGTACTGATACTGAGGAAGAATGGTTTGGTAAGGTAAAAGATTTTGCGGGTACTCATGGTTATGCTATTAATCGTAAAGATTATAAAGCAGACCCTAGTTCTTTTAAAGGACAGGTATCAGACTTTTGTGAACTTATTAGAGTTATGGCAACAACCAAAACTATCTCTCCAAACTTATATGATATTTTAAAATTACTTGGTAATGATCGATTAAAGAAACGATTAGAATTATTTGCTAGACAAAAATAAAAACTATTGTTATAATTAATTTGCTTCTAAATGAGGCAAATAATTGGTCTGTTGGTGAAGCGGTTAACACGCCGCCCTCTCAAGGCGGTATACACGGGTCCAAACCCCGTACAGACTACCAAAAGAAATAAGACTCATAACTAAAGTTATGAGTTTTTGTTTACATAAATATTAAAAATAAAATCGAATATTTTTCATATCTCTCTATTTATTTGCTATACTGAAATAAATGAAAGAGGGGAAAATATGATATATTTATTTGTAGCAATAGGAATATTTGCTATTACTATATTAGTAATGTTTATTTTAAATAATAATAAGCACTTAAAGAAGGATTTACTTTATTATAAAAGTACACCTTTAGTAGTAACTGTAAATAATCAGCTAAGTACTCTAGAGGAATATCAAAAAATAGATATTAACTTTGATGCTAGTTATTTTCTTTTTATGACTAACTGCTTATTAAAAGAAGTTCAAACCGCTTGGTCTCATATTCAGTTAAGTGAACTTTCTAAGTTGGTAAGTACTAATTTATATGAACAATATTTATCTACATTAACAGAGTTTGAAACTAAGGGGCAAAAAAATATAATTACGGATATTTTACCCTTATCTTCAAAACTATGTTCTTTGTCTTTTATAAATGGTACTACTAAAGCAGAAATTCTTTTACAAGTTTCTTGCCTTGATTATTTAGTTACCAATTCATCTCACAGAATTATTACCGGTAGTGATAAAAATAGGTTAGCTATTACTTACCTAATCCAGTTAGAGCGGACAAGCATTCCTCTTAAGCACAGTCAAGCTGTTTGTAGTAATTGTAAACAGGTAATAAAAGTAGATAATTTAATTAAATGTCCTTTTTGTAACTGTGAATTAGTACCTACACAGTATGATTATATTATGACTGAAAAAAAGGTGCTAGCAGAGTATTTACTTAAATAATATGAAAAAGGTACTGTTTTAGTACCTTTTATTTATATAATTCTTCTTTTAATTGTTCGATATTTTTATTCATAATAGTTAAATAAGTTTCTTTATTATCTCGTTCTTGATCAGTAATATTATCAATTCTTCTAAACAACTTTGTTTCAGCTTTAGTTTTTTCAATAACATTTTTAACAGTAGCATTCTGATCATCATACTCTAACATAAAGATATAACTTAGTTCTTTATTATTAATCATATTAATTACATCATTTACAACTCTATCAGATGGAACTCCATGAGTCTCATCTAAAGAAATAACTTTAAACCCATATTTTTCTAAGTATTTTAAAATATCGTTATTAACAATAATAGTTTTATTTTTAGCATTTTCTGCCGTTAACTTAATATCTGCATCTAGTTCAGATAATTCAACATTTAAACTTTCATAGTTTTTGTCTATTTCCTTTTTTAAATAATTATTAGTAATATATTCTTTTAATCCATTTCTAATATTTTGCGTCATCATCAGTAAATGAGATGGGTTTAACCATAATTCTTCTATTCCATTTGTAATTTCCATTCCAAATGCACTATCAATTATTAACATATTTTTATTTCTATTTAAGAATCCGGTTGCAATGTTTTTATCATTACTAATAGCATTATAAATGAATAATTCTTTTTTACTATAATCACTTAATTGTTTTTCACTTAGGGTATATCTACTTGGATTAGTGTCATCTGGATAAATAGAATTAACTACTGAATGGTTACCATATAACCGGTTTGTAATATATTCAATTGGATAAACCGTAGTCATAATTTCAATATCTTCTAAAGTATCTCTTTTAAAACACCCTGTTGCAAATACTGATATTGTAATAGTAAGTATAAGTAATAAACTAATTTTTTTCAATTTTATCTTCCTTTCGTGGTAGGGGATCATATCCAGGCTTTCCCAGTGGATTACACTTTAAGACCCTCCAAATGGTTAAATAGGTTCCTTTTATAGCCCCATAATAACTAATAGCTTCTATTCCATAATTTGAACAAGAAGGTATATGACGACACATATTATGCCACTTACCAGGGATAAGCTGATATATTTTAATTAAGCCAATAAGAAAGTATTTCATCATACCACCCAATTATCATTTTACTAGAAATAGGAAAAAAATACTAGTATTAGGAACTACTTTATAAAAGTTTAAGTTAAAAAAATAAATTAATTATAAAATATGATATACTAACAACAGGAGATGACAATATGCAAAAGTTGTTTGATAAATTAAAAATTAAACCAATCAGTAATAAATTATATACTACGGCTTTTTCTCATTCCTCATATGTTTATGAAAATCATTTAAAAGCCGATTATGAAAGATTAGAGTTTTTAGGAGATGCTGTTTTAGATTTAGTTGTTGCTGATTATTTATATAATAATATGCACTTTGAAGAAGGAGATATGACTAAAATTAGAGCTAGTTATGTCTGTGAAAATGCTCTTTATAAGTATGCTTCTGATTTGAACTTTAGTGATTATATTAAAGTTGGACATGGTGAAGAAGAAGATGGAGGACGTTTTAAGAAAGTAATATTGGCTGATATATTCGAGTCATTTATGGGGGCTATATATTTAGACCTAGGATATGATACAGTGAAAAGAGTCTTGCTTAGTATAATAGTACCCTATATAGAAAATCCCAAAGTTATCTTTTTCAGTGATTATAAGAGTGCCTTACAAGAATATGTCCAAACAGAGCAAAGAAGTTTAACATATGTTTTGTTAAAAGAAGAAGGCCCACCTCATAATAGGACATTTACAATTGAAGTAAAGTTAGATAATGTGGTATATGGTAAAGGTGTTGCAAATAGTAAAAAAGAAGCTGAACAAGAAGCAGCTAGGAATGCCTTAGATAAGTTAGCGTGTTAATAAACAAAGTATATAGTTAATTATCTAGCATATATTGTGTTAGAGGCGTTATTATGAAAAATTTAAGTATTAATACAAAGCTCCTTGGCATGGCATCAGTTTGTCTTATTAGTGGTTTATGTTTAAAAAAAATTAATCCTTATATAGGCTTTGCAGTTTTTACAAGCTCATTTATCTTTTTAGAGAGGTACAGCTATTTAGTTAAGCATTACAAGTAATATTAAGCAGTTACTAGAATAGGTAAGGTAAAAAGTTTCTTTTGCTTTTTACTCTTTTTTTTGCTATAATGAGTTAGGTTAATTTACGATAACTTATATCATGAAAGGAGTAAGAATGAATAAAATTAAAGTATTTAGTCTAGGTGGACTAAATGAAAATGGCAAAAATATGTATGTTGTTGAAGTAAATCAAGATATTTTTGTCTTTGATGCCGGGTTAAAATACGGAAATGAGAAAATGTTAGGAATTGATTATATTATTCCTAATTTTGATTACTTGATTAACAACAAAGAAAGAATTAAGGGGTTATTTTTAACCCATGGACATGATGGTAATATGGGCGCTGTTCCAGATATATTGACAGTTTTACCAGAATTAGATGTTTATGCTACTAAGTTTACTATGGAAATTCTTAAACAGGATTTAGCAGAGTCTGAAGTTACGGGAGGACATTTACATGAGATTAGACCTCATTCTAAGTTAGAGTTTGGTAAATGCTCAGTATTTCCTATTAGCGTAACACACTCTATACCAGATGCTGTTTGTTATGTCCTTTATACTGATGAAGGGGCAATTGTTTATACCGGAGATTTTGTTTTTGATTCAACTGCAATGGGAAATTATAAAACAGATATTGGTAAACTTGCCTATGTTGGTAAACAAGGAGTACTTTGTTTATTAGCAGAATCATTTTATGCAGAAAAAAAAGGTCATACTTCACCAAACAATAGGGTTAGTGAATTTATTCGAGATGTTTTAAGAAAAACTGATGATAGATTGATAGCTACTATTTTTCCAGCACATATTTATAGACTTCAAGAGATGTTTAATGAGATTATGAGAACTAAAAGAAAAGTTGTTATAATGGGTAAATCATTACAACAAATAGTAACTAAGTCTATAGAAATAGGTTATTTAAAGTTTGATCAAGCAAGAATAGGAGATTTAACTAATTTAAATGATAAGGGTATTATTGTTTTAATATCAGATGAAAAGGAAAAACCTTTTGCTAATTTAGAGAGAATAATCAAAGGTTATGACCGATATATTAAGCTAAAAGAAAGCGATACAATCTTTATAACTGAGCCTAGTTATGATGGTATTGAAAAACGATTAGCGGTTATTATGGATGAAATAGCAATGAAAAACATTGATGTAGTAGCATTGTCTAGTAAGAAACATTTATTGCATCATGCATCCCGTGAAGATTTAATGCTAATGATTAATTTAATGAATCCAAAATATTATTTCCCAGTTAAAGGGGAGTATCGTTACCAAGTAATGAATGCTGCTATTGCTGAGGAATTAGGTATGCCTAAAGAAAATATTATTTTAAAACAAAATGGGGATGTTGCAACCTTTGTAGAAGGTAAATTAACTGAAGATATTGAACATATCCCTGTTGATGATATATTAATTGATGGTAAAAGTAATGGTGATATTGGAGAACTAGTATTAAAAGATAGAGAAATGCTAGGAGAAAATGGAATAGTTATTATTAGTGCTACTCTAGATCGTGCAACTAAAAAAGTACTAGTAGCACCTGAGATAGTGACTAGAGGTTTTATCTTTGTTAGAGATAATTTTGAACTGTTAGAAGCAACTAAAGAAATGTGTACTAATATTATTAATAACAACATTTCAGATGAGACAAAACGCGTAGATTATACTAAAATTAAAAATGATGTAAGAGAACAGTTAGGAAAGTTTTTCTATAGAGAAACCGAATGTAAACCAATGATTATAACTGTGATTCAAGAAGTTTAAAGACTTCTTTTTTCTTTGATAATAGTAAAATAACTCATAAAAAGAGGAAAAACAACATAATATATTTGACTAGTGCTTAATTATATGGTAAAATCTTAATGTTTGAAGCCTCTAAGCTCAAACCGCATTGTAAAGGTAAAAGTTGGAATTTTAATTCTGCACCTGAAAAGCGAGTCTAGTAAATACATAAGGAGGTATATATGAAAGCAGTCATTAAAAATGGTGGTAAACAATATCTTGTTTCTGTAGGTGATTTCGTTTTCTTAGAGAAAATGGAAGGAACTGAGGGAGATAAGATTGTATTTGATGAAGTACTAATGGTTGATTCTAAAGTAGGTAATCCACTTGTTAAAGGAGCTACAGTAGAAGGTTCTATTATTAAACATGGTAAGCAAAAGAAAATTAAAATATTCAAATACAAACAAAAAGATAGAAGTAATCGTTTAACTCAAGGACATAGACAACCATATACTAAAGTAGAAATTACAAAAATTAATGGGTAATTAAGATGCTTAAGATAAGTATTAAAAAAACAAATAGTCATGTTGCAGAAATTATATTTTTGGGTCATGCAATGTATGATGATTATGGTAAAGATATTGTATGTGCTGCAGCTAGTAGTATTCTTACAACATCAGTTAATAGTATATTGGCCCTAGAAGGTAATGAAAATAGTTTGACCTTAAAACAAGATAAAGATAAGATAACAGTTGTTATAACTAAACCAACTGATATTAATCAGAAATTAATTAAAACTATGCTAGATTTGTTAAAAGATTTAGAGCAAAACTATCCGAAAAATATAAAAATAAATTAAGGAGGTATTCCATGAAACAATTAGTATTAAATATACAATTATTTGCCCATCATAAGGGACAAGGTTCTACATCTAATGGACGTGATTCAGCAGGTCGTAGACTTGGAGCTAAAGCGGCTGATGGTGAATTTGTCTCAGCTGGATCTATCTTATATCGTCAAAGAGGAACAAGAGTTTTTCCAGGAGAAAATGTACGTAAAGGATCAGATGATACTTTATATACTACTACTGATGGAATTGTTAAATTTGAACGTTTAGGTAAAGATAAAAAGCAAGCTAGTTGCTATCCACTTGCTGACTAGTAAATTATTAAGTAAAAAAGTGTAAATTAAATTACTACTAAAAAAGAGAGTTCCTTTCTCTATAAGGACTCTTTTTTTTTCTTTACATGGTTAAACGTAAAATGATAAATAATCTAGAAAAAGATAGTATTTTATAGAGTAACAATGCTATAATAAGGGTGTAAAAGAATAAATAAAAAAGGAGGTAGGGAATATGTGGGCATGGTTTAGAAGATTCTTCTAGTATAGAAATAAGAGGTTCGTTATGAACCTTTTTTTGTTAATTATATTAATATTTTCAAGTATGATACTAACTTAAATAAATAATATGTTATAATAATTTATAGGGTAGGTGGTTTATATGTTAAATAATAAAATGGTTAAAACTTTATTAACATTTATAGGTTATTTTCTATATTCAATGTTAGCAACAACTATAATTAATGCTTTTCATATTTCTAATGAGATATTAGTATATTTCATATGTGATATGGTGTTTTTAGTGGGAATAGTATTTGCTTATAAAGACAATTTGAAAGAAGACTTTATTAATTTAAAAACAAAAATTAAAAATGATAAGTTCTATTTGCTAAAAACTATTTTGCTATGGGTTGTAATTATTATAACTTTCAATTTTATCATGGGGGCTTTAACAGATTTAATCTTTAAGACTCCAGAGTTAGATGCTAATACAAATGCTGTTATTGCACTTAAAAATCAATCTTTATTTTACACTATTTTTAAGTCGATGATATTTGCAACGTTTGCTGAGGAATTATTATTTAGAGAATCAGTTCATGATGTAGTTAGTAATAAATGGTTTTTTATTATTATAAGTGCGGTTATTTATACAGCTATGAACTTTGTATTTAGTGAAACAGGAGCTGAAATCAGTATATTAAATATTTTAGTATATTTTCTACCAGCTTTAATATTCTCTTTTGCTTATACAAAGAATGATAATAATATTTTAGTTTTGATGTTAATTAAATTAGCATATAATATTATTCCATTAATTTTAATGGTAACTGGAGTATAAAGAAAAGAGGAAAACATATGAAGAAAGTAGTTTTTCTGGTTATATCTTTCTTCTTACTTTTAACACCTACTTTAATAGTATCTGGTTCGGAATTTAAAGATATTCCACCAACACTAAACATAGAGGGTATTAATAAAGAAGAATATAACATTAATAAGGAAATTAGTGGAAATAAAGTAATAATTACTCTTAATAAAAAAGAAAGTGATATTGCTTATTCTTGGACATTTGATAGAAATAAAGTAGGGCCGGTTTTAAACCTTAATTTTGAGCTTTCTTTAGATAGTCCTAAAAAGGATGAAATTGATTCTAAGTCAGCTGCTAATAAAGATAAAACTTATGTATCTTTTAAACATCATGGTAGTTTACCAAGTGAGGCTACTATTAAAATTTATGTAGGTAATCGTTATCAAAACGGGCAAAAGTTATATTTATATTACTATAATGAAAATAAGAAGCAGATAGAATATATAGATAATGCTATTCTAGTTAAAAATGGGATTGTAGAGTTTAAAATAGATCATTGCTCTGAATATTTTCTAACGGGGGCTATTGTTAATGATGCCGCTAATAATCCTAAGAGTATGAATATTATAATAATTGCTCTAGTTGGAATTATTGTCTTATTAGTGGGAGCAACAGTTTTTTCAACTAAAAAATAGATTAAATAAAAGTCGTAAAAAGGGCTTTTTATTTTTGCTAAGATAATTGCTAAACCCCTCTGATTATGTTATAATCAGTCGTATCTAATAGAGAAGAGGTAGCGTTTATGTTTATAGATGACGTATTAATTAAGGTTGAAGCAGGTAATGGTGGTAATGGATGTACTGCTTTTAGAAGAGAGAAGTTTGTGCCAATGGGAGGACCTTTTGGAGGAAATGGTGGACGAGGATCTAACATTGTTTTTAAAGTGGATGAAGGTCTTCATACTTTACTTGATTTAAGATATCAGAAAATTATTCGTGGTGATAAAGGTGAAAATGGTAAAGGAAAGAATCAAAATGGTCATGCTGCTTCTGATATCTTTGTTAAAGTACCTCAAGGTACAGTTGTTACAGATACGGATACAGGGCTTATATTAGCTGATTTAAAGGAAAAAGATGATGAGGCAGTAATTGCTATTGGAGGAAGGGGAGGTCGTGGTAATACGGCATTTAGAACTCAGAGTAATCCAGCTCCCGATTTTTCTGAAAATGGTGAACCTGGTGAGGTAAAGTTTCTTCATGTTGAATTAAAGCTAATTGCAGATGTTGGACTAGTAGGTTTACCTAGTGTTGGTAAAAGTACTATTTTAGCTAGCGTATCTAAGTCTAAACCAAAGATAGCGGCTTATCATTTTACTACTTTAACTCCTAGTTTAGGGGTAGTTAGAGCTAAAGACGGTAGAAGCTTTGTTATGGCTGATTTACCTGGTTTAATAGAAGGTGCTAGTCATGGAGAAGGTTTAGGAGATAAGTTCCTTCGTCATATTGAAAGGACTAAAGTAATAGCTCATGTTATTGATATGGGTGCATTTGAAGGTAGAGATCCTTTTGCTGATTATGAATTAATTAATAATGAATTAGCTTTATTTAGTCAGAAATTAATGAAGAAACCTCAAATAGTAATTGCTAATAAAATGGATTTACCAGACGCAGAGGCTAATTTAAAGAAGTTTAAAGAAAAAACTGATGTTAAGGTATATGAGATATCAGCTATGAATCAAGAAGGAATGGATGAAGTATTACTTGCCTTAGCAGATTTGCTAGATACCCAAGAAAGTGAACCTTTATATGAAGAAGATGCTTTTGAAAGTCATGTATTATATACTTTTAAAAAGGAAGAACCTTACACGATTACTAGAGATGATGATGGTTGTTGGGTTATTCATGGAGATGAAGTAGAAAAGTTATTTAGAATGACTAAGTTTTCTTCTCAAGAAGGTATACTTCGTTTTGCTAAGAGACTTAGAAAAATGGGTATTGATGATAAGTTAGAAAAACTTGGAGCTAAAGAAGGCGACAGAGTAAGAATTTTCAATTTTGAATTTGTTTTTGATAATTAATAAAAAAAAAGAACTTCATTTTATATGTGAAGTTCTTTTTTATATCTTTTAATATTTTGATCAGAGATAGGTACTTTAAAATCATCATTAATATTACTATTTGCTATTTGTTCTCTAA
>JAVWCU010000021.1:0-15398 GCA_036648855.1 Bacilli bacterium | reverse complement strand
AAAAAAAATAAACTTCTAAGCTTATTTTTCTTGTTTCTTACCCTTTACAATTAAATGTCCTCTTTCTGTTTCTAAATCTAATTTTATTACCTTATCCTTAATAATACCCTTACCTATATAATTAAGTTTCCCAACAGCTAGAGGTAAATCACCATCTATTTCAATTACACCATCTTGATAACTTCCAAAACTAAATGGTATTTCTCTCTTAAATAAAGTAAAACTGCCCGATAACATATTATCCACTGTTCTAAGAGAAATAATACCCCTTCGTGGAAATAATCCTAAACCCCTAACTAATACCTTATATACTCCCGCTATCACTCTATCACATCCTAAAATTAGTATAACACAAATATCTCTAAATAAGCTAAATCATTTTATCAATATCAGCTGGTACATTATCTTTTAAAATAGCATTAACTATTTTATCCTCTTTTTCCTTACTAACATCCTTTCCCGCTAAACTACCTATCTCCTTAACTAAATCCCTTAGGACCCCCTCATCCTTCATATTATTATTTTGTAACTTACTAGCTAAAGACATAATAGTTTCCTTACTGACATTAGTTTTACCCTCTATTTTTTTAAAAAAAGATTCTCCAAACATAATTACCTCCTACCTCATTATATGTATATACTAGAAATATTTATACCCATATAAAAAGTAGATAACTTATCTACTCATAACTATCATACTTACTGTATCCTAATTTTTTTTCATACTTTTCCCGTTTTTTCATGAACTCCAAACTTTGATTCCTATATACCTCAGGACTAATTAGTTTTTTATCATAACGGTCATCTAATAATTTTTGAGCTTTATTCAATCCTTCTAAAATGGTTTTAGGATCTTCTCTTGTAAATAATCCCATTTCCTACTCACCTCTATTCTTAAATTGTAAAACAATAGGAGTTCCCTCTAAATCAAAACTCTCTCTAATTTTATTTTCTAAATATCTCTCATAAGAAAAATGAACTAATCCCTTGTTATTAACATTAAAAGTAAACTTAGGAGGTTTATTACCCGTTTGTACCGTATAATAAATTTTAAGTCTCTTACCTTTATAAGAAGGAGGTAAATTCAAACTATAAGCATCAATTATAACATCATTTAAAGTACTAGTTTTAATTTGTTTATTACAATTTTCTCCTACCTTAATAATCTCTGGCATTATAGTATGCATCCTCTTCTTTGTTAAAGCTGAAACAAATACAATTGGTGCATAAGTAGCAAACTGAAATTCACTTCTTAACAGTTTAGTATATTCTTTAATATCTGGGTCCTTAACCGTATCCCATTTATTAACTACTAATATTAGTCCTTTACCTGCCTCAATTGCATACCCTGCTATATGTTTATCATGTTCAATAATACCTTCCTCAGCATTAATAACTACTAAACAAACATCACTTCTATCAATAGACCTTAAGCTTCTTAACAAACTATATTTTTCAATTGACTCAAGTACCTTACCTCTTTTACGCATCCCTGCTGTGTCAATTACAACTACTTCCTGCTTATTATACATAAACGGGGTATCAATAGAATCTCTAGTAGTACCCGCTACATCACTAACTATAACCCTTTCCTCATTTAATAAAGCATTAATTAAACTACTCTTCCCTACATTAGGTCTACCTATTACACAGAACTTTAATCTCTCATCTACTTCTACTTCAGGAGCTAAATTAAAATCCCTAACAATAGCATCTAGAAGTTCAGTAAAACCAATACTATGTTCTCCTGATACTGGAATATATTCATCAAATCCCAATTCATAAAACTCATATAAGTTATCTAATCTACCCCTATTATCCATCTTGTTAATAGCGACTACTACCCGCTTCTTAGACTTTCTCAACATATCTCTAACTGCAAAATCATTAGTCGTTAATCCCTCTTTACCATCCACAATAAAAACAACTACATCGGCTTCTGCTACTGCTATTTCAACTTGAACCTTTATTTCATCATTAAATAATTCCTTAGCAACATCTATTCCCCCTGTATCTATTAAATGAAACTTATAACCCCTATAATTAGCCTCACTATAAATACGGTCCCTTGTTACTCCAGGAGTATCTTCTATAATGGAAATCTTTTTACCAATTATTTTATTAAAAATAGTACTCTTCCCCACATTAGGTCTTCCTACTAAAGCTACTACCGGTGTTGCCATAATATCCCCTCAATTCGTTCTTATTATAGCAAATAAAAAGATTTTCTACAAACCTTTTCTTTTAATCCCCTAATATTCCTACTGGAGCTCCCATACTGAGCACCAAATCAGCTAAAGTTCCATAAATAATATTACCCATCTCTAAAAGAGAGATATCCGTATTTTTAGTTAAAACTCCATAATACTTCCCCTCATAAGCTATTATTTTTAAACAACCCTTTATCTTATCTAAATCATCCGTTTCTAATAAAAAAGTTTGATTCAAATAAACCACTACCTTTAAATCAATTGCCATCAAATCAAAGTCCATTTCCTCTAACTTTTTCAGTTCTATAAATAAACCCGTTTCTTCTCCCACATAAATACTCATTTGATAAAATCCTGATAAATAAATATTATAATTTCTCTTAAGTCTCATTATAACTAACTTAGTTTGAGTAGTTATATCTTCTTCATTAGTAAAATCCATACCCCTAAAAGTAGCACTGTTTAAATAAATAAGATAATTATCGGTATCTAAAATTTCAAACCTCATCAGTATCACCTAAAGTATAATATGTAACCTACTTTTTTATGATATGAAAAATCCCCTCTTATTACAAAGAAAAACGACCTAAATCGTTTCTACTGCTAATTCTTCTATTTTCTTTATAATCTCATCCCTGCCTAATTTAGTAATACTAGAAAATAACACTAAGTCATCCCCCATTACTAAATCCATAGTATCCATAATTACCTTTTTATTTTTATCCTTTTTAGATGAACCAACTTTATCCACTTTAGTAGCAACTACTGTAACTGGAATATTATAATACTTAAGAAAATTATACATTAATAAATCATCCTCAGTAGGTTTCATTCTAAAATCTATTAACATAAATACCCTTTTTAGTTCTGTTCTTTTCTCTAAATATTCCTCTATCATTTTCCCGAACTTTTCTTGTATTTTCCTATTAACAGCAGCATATCCATAACCCGGAACATCTACCAAATAGAAAGTTTCATTTACTAAATAAAAATTCAAAGTTTGGGTTTTACCAGGGCGACTTGAAATACGAGCAATACTCTTTCTATTAACAACCGTGTTAATAAAACTGCTTTTACCCACGTTACTCCGGCCAATAAGCAAAAATTCTGGTAATTCATCATCAGGATACTGACTGCGTCTTACTGCACTTATTGTCATTTCTACTGAGCTTATTTTCATATATTTCACCTACTCATTTTCTTTTATATATTTAGCTGTAATTAAATCTAATTCTTCTAACAAACAATCTACTTCTTCCATTGTTGTAACCCTAGCTCCTGCTGCAAATTTATGTCCACCACCATTGTATTTCTCTGCTACACAATTAACTTCCGGTCCACGAGATCTAATATTTATTTTTAATATCTCATTTTTTAAATCCTCTGATATGGTTACCCAGACTAATACTTCTTCAATATAATTAAAACTATTAACCATGTTACCCGCTGCACCTGCATCTGTTCTAAACTTACTAATAATATCTGCTGTTAACTTAATATAAGCTAAACCATTATCAGTCACAGTCATATTTTGAGAAATATAACCTTGTAATCTAACCTCCTGTAGAGGTCTCATATATAACTTCTTATATAAATCAACAATATCTATTTCATATTTTTCTAACAAATTAGAAACTAAAGCAAAGGTCTTAGAAGTAGTAGTTGAAAAAGAAAATCTATCTGTATCAGAAACCAATCCCATATAAAGTTTTTCAGCAATACCTTGATCCATTTTTAACTTACTATTTTCTATAAAATCTAAAATTATTTCACAAGTACTACTTCTTTTAACATCAATTAGTTCTAATTTTCCAAGTTGATCTACAAAAGGATGATGATCTATTTTTATAACTGTTTCAAAACTATCGGGTAAAACCCCATCTATCCTCTTTTTATCTGGTGTATCTAAAACTATTAACAGGGCATTATCTGGATATTCTGAAGGTTTATCTGGCTTTCCTATATAATGAAACTTTGTACTACCATTTCCTACTGCAAATACTTTCTTATCGGGAAATGTTAATAAAATAGCATCTCTTAGAGCTAATTGACTAGCTAAAGCATCTGGATCTACCCCTATATGCCTCGCGATTACAATTGTCTCATGATCCTTAATTTCCTTATATATTTTCTTATATATCATCATCATCATCCTAACTAATTAACTCTAAAGTATCTTCTGCAATCATTAATTCCTCATCTGTTGGAATAACATATACTTTAATACTAGAATCATCACTACTAATTAAAGTAGCTCCTTCCACTTGATTATTTCTATCTAAATCACCCTTAACACCTAAGCTAGCTAACTTTTCCATTACCCTTAACCTAACTGGAGCAGAGTTTTCTCCAACCCCCGCTGTAAAACAAATTACATCTGCTCCACCTAATCTTACATAGTATTTAGCAATATAATCCACAATAGTCTGTACATATTTTTCAAAAGCTAAATGACACTGCTCATTACCCTCATTCTTTAAAGCAATAATATCTCTCATATCACTAGAAGCTTCACTAAGTCCAAGTAACCCAGACTTCTGATTCAATATATCTGTAAACTCTTTAATATCAATTTTTTCTTTATTCATTACATACGGTATAATTGAAGGATCTATATCTCCACTCCTAGTTCCCATCATTACTCCTGCTAAAGGTGTAAATCCCATTGAAGTATCAACACATTTACCATTTTGAATAGCGCAAATACTAGCACCATTTCCAATATGGCAAGATATAAGCCGGTAATTATCAGACCCTAAAATACTACCTACACATTTAGCAATATATCGGTGACTAGTTCCATGAGCCCCATATTTACGTACCCCATATTTTTTATACCAATAATAAGGAACTGGATAAATATATGCTACTTCATCCATAGTTTGATGAAAAGCCGTATCAAATACTACCACCATCTTCACTTGAGGTAAAACCTTCTTAAAAGCATTAATAGCAAGTACATGAGCCGGATTATGTAAAGGTGCAAAGTCCTTTAATAATATTAAATCCTGAATAACTTCATCCGTTACTATTACAGATTTTTTATAGTTTTCTCCCCCACTTACTATGCGGTGACCTACTCCCTCTATCTCATCTAAAGAACTAATAATATTTAAATCAATCAATTTATTTAATAATATCTGAACAGCCTTAGAATGATCCTCTAAAACTACTTCCTGACTTAATTTTTCTCCCTTAAATTTTAATGTATATTTACTTCCTGATATTCCAATTCTCTCAAATGTACCAGAAATAAGTACTTCTCTTGTATCCATTTCAAATAAACTAAATTTTAGTGAACTACTACCGGCATTAATTGCTATAATTTTCATGTTATATTCCTCTTTCATCTATACTATAAGTGGGGTTAAAACCCCTTTCTTCCATTACTTATTTTAACATACTTCTAATCATTTGTGAAAGATTAATTAAAAAAGACTACCCTAATAGGTAGACTTCTTTTATTAAATCACTAATTTATAAGTATCTCTTGCTATCATTAACTCTTCATCAGTTGCCACTACATAACAAGGAATCTTTGAATTATCTGTTGTAATAATCCCCTCTTTATTATTTCTAACAACTGTTTCTTCATTCTTATCAGCATCTAAATAAATACCTAATGGAGCAAGTTTCTTAAGTACCTCTCTTCTAATAATAGTATCATTCTCTCCTCCACCTGCTGTAAAACAAATAGCGTCTAAATGATCTATTTTTATATGATACTTAGCAATATACTCAACTATTCTATTAATATACATTGTAAAAGCTAAAACCGCCTTCTTTTCTTTAGCCTCATAAGAACGATCTAAATCTCTTAAATCACTCATTCCCGCTATGCCTTGAAGTCCACTCTCCTTATTAAGAATAGTATCTATTTGAGGCATTGTAAGACCTGTTTTTTTCATAATATAAACTAACATACTATAGTCTATATCACCACATCTAGTTCCCATCATAATTCCGGCATTAGGAGTAAAACCCATTGAAGTATCAATACACTTACCATGTTCAATAAGACTAATACTAGCCCCATTACCAATATGACAAATAATTAAATTCACATCAGGTCTAGCAAGTATTTCCTGCATTCTATTAGTCACAAACTGATGACTTAATCCATGAAAGCCATATTTTCTAACATCATACTTAGTATACCATTCATAAGGAACTGAATATAAATAAGTAGCTTCCTTCATAGTCTGATGAAACGCCGTATCAAAACATACCACCATTTTAGTATCAGGAACTGCTTCCTTAAAAGCTCTAATCCCCATCAAATGTGCCGGGTTATGTAGTGGAGCTAAATCAGATATTTCTTCTAATTCATCTATTACCCTTTTTGTTATTAAAACAGACTTAGAATACTTATTACCTCCGTGAACAATACGATGTCCTACAGCCCCTATTTCATCTAACGACTTAACTAATCCATTTTTTAGTATTTGATCAATTAAAATATGTACCGCATCCGTATGAGTTTTAAGTACTACTTTATCCTGAATTTTTAAATCCCCAATTTTTATACTATATTCACTACCAACCTCACCAATACGTTCAAACATACCCTTCATTAGCAAAGTTTCTTCTGGCATCTCATATAAACGAAATTTAAGTGATGAACTACCAGCATTTACAGATAAAATCTTCATATAATCTCTCCCTTATTTGCCCATTATACTATACATTAACAACTCCCGCAAATACTTTTACTATAAATATCTCTATAATCATTCCAAAAGACAGACCCTAAAGCCTGTCTTTTAAGTTACAAATATTTAATTATTTATTATTATAACTTCCACTTAATTGATTCATTCCGTTTTGAACTAAACGTCTTGTAATTTCACCACCAACAGTTCCGTTAGCACGTGAAGTAGCATCTGGTCCTAAGTTAACACCGAATTCATTAGCTATTTCATATTTCATCTTATCGATTGCTTGTTTAGCACCAGGAACTTTCATTTTCATAGCATTTGTATTATTGTTCATAATTTTCACCTCCTACATTTATAGATTGTGAAAATTCTAAGGTTTTATACTATAAGCCTACTGGTAAATTATTCCTATAAAACATCTTCATATTGTTTAGTATCTATATCCTTTATAACAATTGTTTTAACTTCACTTAAAATAGTTTCTATCATCTTCTCATAATCAAATTTATCTTCCATACATTTAGCTAAAGATAATATAGGATTAATTACTGGATGTTTAGGTACAAATAAAGTACAACAATCTTCAAATGGCAGAATACTTGTTTCATAAGTTCCTATTTTTTTAGCAACCTCTATTATTTCTAATTTATCTAAACACGCAACTGGTCTAATAACCGGAAATGAAGTTACTTCATTAATAACTTGCATACTAGTTAATGTCTGACTAGCGACTTGACCAATTGATTCACCATTAATAATAGCATAACCTTTATGTTTCCTAGCCATCTTTTCCATAATCCGGTACATCATTCTTCGCATAATAGTAATACAATATTCAGCCTCACAATTTTTATAAATTGCTTCTTGTAGTTCTGTAAAAGGAATAATATGTAAATTGATTTTATTTGTATATTTAACTAAATTTTTAGTTAAATCAATAACCTTATTTCTAGCTTCAATAGAAGTATGAGGCAAAGCTTCAAAATAGACTGCCTCTAATTTAATTCCCCTTTTCATAGCTAAATATCCTGCTACTGGTGAATCAATTCCCCCACTTAACATCAGCATTGCTTTTGGCTGTGTTCCAACAGGATATCCTCCTAATCCCGGATAAGAATTAGTATAAATATATGTACACTTTTCCCTTATTTCCACCTGACAAGTAACTTCAGGATTATGAACATCAACCTTAACATTAGGAATATTTTTTAATATAACCCCTCCTAATAAACAACTTGTCTCCATACTAGAAATAGGGAATTGCTTATCACCCCTAATTGTTTCTATCTTAAAAGTTTTAAAACTCTCTAACTTCATAGCCGATAGAACCTTATCCTTAATAGTTTCTAATTCACTATCAATTTGATAAGCTAAATGATAAGCATGAATTCCAAATATTGTATTTATATTAGTTAAAATATCCTCAAGTTCTTCCTCATCAAAAGTAATACACATCCTAGAAAAATCATTAGTAATTACACAGTTGCTATTACTTAGTTTTCTTTTTAAATTATCTGATAAAACCTTAACAAAATAATTACGATTACCCTTCTTTGTCGATAATTCTCCATACTTAATTAAAATAACTCTCTTCATTATTCTACCCATCTCTTCCTTATATATGCTTACATATGACTCTTAGGATGCTTCATTTCTTCCTCTAATATAGGTCCAAATTCCACCTTTTTCACCTTAGACTGACTACCTTTTTTTAAATCTGATCTAACTTGCATAGATTTCTTATCGTTTAAAGCTTGAACTCTAACAATTTCCCCTACCTTAGGAGTCCCAACCTCTACTTTAGCTTTATCTGGTATATTACTAGAATTTATAAATAAATTTAACATTTTTACCTCCAATTTAAACTTTGATAACACTCATTAAAAACACTTATAAATGTACTTAATTCATCAACCCTGGTCAAATAGGAAATACTAATTCTTAAAGAACTAGTCGCAATTTCTTTACTTTTATTTAATGCCAGTAAACTTAATGATGCTGAACTATCCTTACTACATGCTGTTTTAGTAGATATATAAATATCCTTCTGTTCTAAAGCGTGCAACATAGTCTCAGCTTTTATTCCGGGAATACTTATATTTATAATATGTGGAATAGAACAAACAGTAGAATTAATAATTACTGATGGATTTTTACTTAATTCAAATACCAAAAACTTATTTAATTTTTCCACTTCTTTATATTTATCATCTAAATTATCCAGTGCTAACCTTAATGCCTTAGCTAAACTTACTATTAAAGCTAACGGAGGAGTTCCACTCCTATAAACACTCTGACTTTTACCTCCATGAATTATTGGACATAACTCTATCCCTTCTTTTTTTATCAAACACCCTATTCCTTTTAATCCATAAAATTTATGAGCACTAAAACTATATAAATCCACATAGTCTAAAGAAACTGGTACTTTCCCAATAGCCTGTGTACCATCTACATGAAAAATAGTAGTTGGATAATTATCTAATATTTTACCAATTTCTCTAATATTCTGTAAAATACCCACTTCACTTGCAACTTCTGCTATTGAAACCAATACTGTTTCATTAGTTAACAATTTCTTAAACTGTTCCATATCTATTTGACCATTTTCTTTTATATCTACATAATCAATTATATAACCTAAGCCCTCTAAATATTTAACTGTCTCTAAAACACTAGAATGTTCTAATTTAGTAGTAATAATATGTTTACCTCGCTTAGGATATCTTTGTATTACCCCTAAAATAGCTAAATTATTACTCTCACTAGCTCCACTCGTAAATATTACTTCACTAGCCTTAACACCTAATAAATCAGCTACTTGTTCTACAGCCTGATCCATTAACCTCTTACTTGCTACACCCAATTTATGTAAGGAGTTAGAATTACCAATATAACCCCTACTAACCTTATTAAAAGATTCTAAAACAGCCTCATTAACAGGAGTAGTAGCACTATAATCTAAATAAATCATTTCAATCACCTTTTATATTCTATCATACAACTAGACCATATTATATAAGCATCTAAAATTTTTTATATAAAAAGAGATAACTATTTCACTATTATATCTCTTTTCCATAAATATTTGTCAATTTCTGATGAATATCTGCTTCCACCAAAGAAGTTGCATTAATTCCAGTCTCTAAAGCCCCTTTATAATTACCCTTATAAAACAACTTCTCTGCATTAGTTAAACCCATGTCAACCTCTTCTAGTTCACTTCTATACCTATTGCCATATACAATAGCCATCTCTGCTAATTGAGCCGTCCTAATCATCTCATTTGTTGTATTAAATAGTTTTAATACTAAATCTCTAGCTGTATCTACCCTAGTATTTAATATCTTTATTTGAGTTGGTTTATGCTCTAATTCTTTAATAATTTCCCCTATAGCTTCATTAGCTTCTGCTAACTCCACAAAATAATTGTTACTAATTATTGGTAACTTATAACTTCTAATTCTCAATTTACACTGTTTTAAAACCACTTGAATTTCATCTAACTGTTCTTTAGCCCTAACCTCATCATCATACATACTACCCAATGATTTTAATGATATATCTAAATCTTGCTCTAACTGTTGTAATAAATTAGTTTCAAGTTCTAATTCCTTAGCTAACTTAGAATAAGGTACTATATGTTCCTCTGCATCTAAACATAATTTTTCATAAGCCTTAGAAGTTTCTAATAATCTAACTCTTACATCCTCTATAATTTTAACATCATCAGCAGTTAGATCATACATATTCATAATATCATCCATTTGTATAAAAATATCCCCAACTATTTTATTAGTTCTCTTTAATTTCTTATCAAAATCTTCTATATTATCTTCATATAGCTTTTTGCCTAATCTCTCATTTTCAAAATCAGTAAATAAAGAATCTAAATACTCTAATACTGTCTTTAATTCAAATAGACATTCTTCTAAATTAAGAACTTTAACTCTATCCATAATAGCCGTTATATTTTTCATGATTTCTTCTACATTATAAGGTATATTTAAATAATCTAAAGCATAACCCTCATCTATCATTTCTGCATAATTAGTTTGAATCTCTTCTAACTTTTTAGGAATTAATTGAAGTGCCAGTAAAACTAAATTTGGTACTTCTTTAATTACTATAGTCATATGATCAATCATAGTATCAAGAGCTTTGACTACATGTACCACTTCATTATATTCATTTTGTTCCATAACTACTTCAAAATCTAAAAATTTCTTTTCTATATTTTCAAACTGTAAATCAATAGCATTCTCTACTTCTCCATAATCACTTTTATGACTTTGGAATTCATTAGATAATTCTCTATATTTAGTTTTTAACTTAGTAATGATATTCCTATACTTTTCTTCACTAACCGTTATCTCTTTAATCTCTCCCATTAAATGATTCGCGGCATTCCTTACTTTATAAACTTCCATACCAACTCTAGCTATTTGTTCTTTAGCATCTTTATAATTATGATTATCCACCATTATATCTAGGTCAATTAACATATCATTTATTTTAACTAGTTTTTTATCTTTAATAACTTTAAAACGGTATTGCCAATTTTTATACTTACCTTCCATCTTATCATTTTTAATAATTGTCTCTATTTTTGCTAACTCTGATAATACAGGAGTACTTGCTATTAAATTCTTTTCTTTATCCAATTCTAAGACTTCTTTTTTAATACTATTAATCTTACTTTTTTGAATCAACATTAAAACAATAGTCACTAATACTACTGCAATAATAAAATAAGTAATAACTAATAACCAAACTCCATTCATGGATTCACCTCTTACTATTAACTACTTATATAATAGCACATTTACGACATAATTTGCTAACTTTTTTTGGCGTCAAAGAAGATTTTCTTATTTTGTAAGAGACTAATTAATTATGCTTCTTATTTAGATATAATTGGTTAATAGTTACATAAAACAAAAACAATCAAAAATTTAAATTTATACATACATATATATATCATTTATTTTATATTAAACTTTGGAGAATAAACTCATAAGCTCTTATCTATTATTTTTTCATTAAATCTATATTTTCTTCCCTTGTTTTTTCCAATAGGTATCATTATATTTAGTTTCATAAATTTACCAAAGTATTTTCTTATGTTAACTTTACTCTTATTTAAAATAGTAACTGCTGTATAAGTATCTATAAACTCGTTTTTATTGAAGTATATTATTAAAGTTCTTAATACCTCTTTTTCAGTTTTAGTAAGAACATTCAAATATTCTTCTTTAATTTTAGCTAATGAATTACTAGTATCAAACTTCTCATATTCAAATATACTATTATACTTACAAAGAATTAATGATTGCCATAGTCTTCCTATTCTTCCATTACCATCATTGAACGGATGAATAAACTCTATTTCAAAATGGATCACTGATGATTTAATTAAAGGATTCAAACCACTTTCTTTTGCCCAATTAAATAAGTCTTCTATTAGTTTTGAAACATATTCTGGCCTTGCTCCCATATGGATTACTTGCTTGCCATCAAATACTCCAACATCACCGTTTCTAAACTTACCACTCTCACTTATTAAATCCGTTGTTAAAACTTTATGAGCACTTAAAAATGATTCGACTTTATATGGATCATAATTAATAATATTTGTATATGCTTCATAAGCATTTTTAACTTCATTGATTTCATATTGTGGTGCTAAGACAGTTTTACCATTAATAACACTAATAACTTCTTCTTCATTTAAATTATTAGCTTCAATAGCACAAGATGAATTAACTGATTTAATCTTACTTGATTTTCTTAAAAACAAATCTTTTTTGATATCAATGTTTATTTCTAAACGAGTAAGCCTTTCAGTTATTATTGTCACTAAATTCAAAATATTTTCACTTATTTCAAAAGGAGGTTTATTCATAATCATCTAATCCTTTCAACTGTGACTATTATATCACTAATTTAAAAAAGTAGCAATATAAGTAGCGATATAAGTAGCAATATACTACTATTTAGACTATACTATAGAAAAATTAAAGTAATTATCACAATTATTTTTTATTATAATTAAGCCATTAACAAAATGTCATGCTGCCATCACACTTCTAAAACCTCCCTAATATTTTTATTTTCAAAACACATTAAAGAAGATTTTCTTGCATTTCTATAGCAAATCTGTTATAATAAAGACCGCCAAAAGGAGAGATATATATGAAAGTAACTTTAAATAATTTTAAAAACATTTTAAACCAGTTTCCAGACTCTAATAAACTAAGTAAATACTTATGTTTTGAAGAAGTAAAAGAACAAGATGGAGTTAGCTATTCAGAACATGGTAATAAAATTAAAATAGATTTTACCGGACCTACTATAGTAGAAGGGGAAGATGTCTGTTATATTACTCTAGAGCCTCATCAAATATCCGTTTTATTTTCAACAGGTAGAGTTTTAACTACTGAAGATATTCATTTTGAAAGAATTGAAAATTATACTATGACTAAAGATTCTCTTAAAAGAGATGTTAGCACTATTAAATCAAATAGAAATTTTAAACAGATAGAGTTAGATAGAACTTTAACAGAACAACTATTTACTATAACTCCTACAGATAAATTAATAGAAATGGAAAAAACAGAAAGTATATCTAAAAATTTAGCAGAAGAAAAAATAGCAACTACCTCTCTTACTTTTTATAAAAGATTAAGTGTAGATAGTTCCTATGTTTTAGTTAGTAAGAACTATTTACCTATTACTACTACTTCTATTGTTAACTTACTATGTTATCAAGAAACACCTATATTTGAAAGTTATAGTTTTTTAACAGATAGTAGTCTTAGAAGTTTAACTGAGAAAGAAAAAGAACAATTTATTAAAGGAACCAAAAAGTCCTTTATTTGTCAAAATTTAGATGCAGAGACAACCAACCTACAATTCGTTAAGAAATAACAGTAAAAAAGAATAAAAATAGTGTCTTCAAAGAACAATTGAGTGTAATTTAAGTATTCAATCTTAATTAAAAGGTTAAATTAATATCAATAAGATTTGGGATTGTTATTGAAGTGAGTATGTCTATTAGGATTTGCTTACTTCTTTTATTTTGAATTTTAAAAACTTAGTTAATAAATTTTCCTATTCTAATATCTATACTAATACCAGAAACATTAAGTTATAAATATAGATATTATGATAAAAAAGAGGAAATGAATAGCATTCGTAACACATGGTAATATACTTTTAAGAGGCAGTAGTACTTTTACAATATTAAAATAAAATAAAGGGTAATAGTATATTATTATCACTTTTATATTTTGTATATAGCTTATTACTCTAAAACAGCCTTTAAGCTATTTAGTGGTTATATTAGCTTATAATCATTACCTTCTTTGTGTAACTTCACTTAGTTCAAAGAATGGCTTATAAGTAGTCGGGACACTCTTTTTAATTTGTTACTTTATTATTTTCTTCAATTATTTGTTTAAATTCATCAATGTATTGATAGTTTAAAGAGTTGGCTTTGCTAATAACAGATACCCTTGTTTCTTTTTCAATTGATTCTTTGGCATTTTTAGCAATTGTTCCGCCTTTACGGGCAACACTTTTATTCTGCTCAAGTCCGTAAGGTTTCTTTGCTTTAGCAATTTCTCTAGTAGCTATTTCACTTAAATTAGTTAGAGCAACTTCAATATCAGTCATATTATCTCTTAAAGACTCTTTTCTAATACCTTTAAATGCTTTGTATTCACTAGCTTTCATACCTGACCATGTTTTATAAATTTCATTGGCTAAAATAGCATATTCGTAGTTTTCTTTAATACCATTTTCTTTCCAAACATCAGTAAGTTTATGTCTATCTAATATTCCTGTTAATCTTGATTTAATCCACTCATCAGAATATCCACAATTACGATAATAAGTAATGGCTCTATTAACAGCAATTTCAGGATCAAACACTTCATCAACTCGTTCTTTACCAAGAGTTGCTAACCACATTTTAAAAGGCTCAGCATTTGGACTAGGAACTGATTCAATAAGTCTAAATATGCCTTTAGTATCAAGAGTATCAGTTTTATAAAACTTTCCATCTGTTGATTTAAGTTTCAGTTGTACACAGTTTGTGTATAACTCACTTTTTTCTTCTGATGACATTCTCTTCTTTAACATATTCCAGTAGTTATTAGGGTTTGGACTATTAGTTAAAGCACTCACAACATCGACTACCGAGAAATAATATTCTTCTTTTTCAGCATTCCATAAACTTCTAATTTCTTTATTATCAAATAAGTTTGTTATTGTTTCTAATTTGTTGTTATTCATTTATATCAACCTCATAAAAATATTATATTAAAACTAATATAGTTAGTTAATAAAAATACAAACATTTGTTTAACTTGAGACATTTGCAAAAGTTAACACTTAAGACATTATCATAGATTAATCAGTTAATTTTCACTGAGAAACAAAAAAGAAGTTGACTAAATTAGGTTAATAACATATAATTATAAATACATATTCATTAACAGCACTATTTTAAAGAATTTAATGTGTT
>JAVWCU010000020.1:0-15559 GCA_036648855.1 Bacilli bacterium | reverse complement strand
GGTTCAGGAATACTAGCTCCCGTTTTATCTGCATATTGAGGAATCTCACTATTCTCCCCATTTGCTGTTATATTTATCTTTAATGAAAAAACTTTATTTGAATAATTCCATACTCCATCTATACTAGCTGCATCTTCACTTATCCACATTCTCAATCTAAAGTTCTTACTATATACTGTGTTTAAAGCTATAGCTTCTTGATAAAGTGTTTTACCAGTTTGTTTATTTAAAGTAGTATCTGTTAATTGATTATAAGTTAAAACCTTCCCATTCTTTTCAGTTAATGGAGTACTAGTTTCTGTATCTCCACTTATTGTAGTTAAATATATTTTAACTACACTTTCATCTAAAGTAGATCCTACTTGTTTTTCACCTAACACCTCATATACCATTGGTGTCCCCACTGTATTAGCCGCGATTTGAAAATCAAACACCTGTTTATTACCTATTAATATTTTCCCATCTCTATCACTTTTAGGCATAGCATTAGTTAAAGTAATTCCATTACCCGCTGCTTCTTTTTCATCATAAACAAAACTAATACTACCTGTAGTCATTGTATTTTCTGTAGTACCAAACTTAACATAAGTAAATGTTGCATAAGTTATTCCTACTGTTATTCCTATTATAGAAAGTAACATTACCATTACTACTATTATTTTTTTACCTCTACTCATAGCACACCTCTATTATCATTACTTTAATGATATCTTAAATTAGAAATATTTACAACAAAAAAAGGTCATTTTAAAAACCTTTTACTAATTAAAATTTAATTCTATTAGTTATATAATCTACTAACTCTGTAATCTTTATAGTAACTTGTTTCATCGTATCCCTATCTCTCACTGTTACAGTTTCATTTTCTAAAGTTTCTTCATCAACTGTAATAACTAAAGGTGTCCCGATTGCATCTTGTCTACGATATCTCTTACCAATATTACCAGCTTCATCATAATAAGTCATAAAATATTTACTTAAATCTTTATAAATAGCCATAGCTTTTTCTGTATGATATTTCTTCATAAGAGGTAATACTGCTACTTTATAAGGCGCTAAATATGGATGGAAATGCATTATTTCTCTAGTTGTTCCATCCTCTAAAGTTTCTTCATCATAAGCATCCGCTAAAAAAGTTAGTACTGCTCTATCAGCTCCTAAACTAGGTTCTATTACATAAGGAATATACTTTTCATTTGTATCTGGGTCTAAATACATCATACTAGTACCAGAATAAGTTTGATGTTGAGTCAAGTCGTAGTTAGTTCTACTAGCTACTCCCCATAGTTCTCCCCATCCAAAAGGAAATTTATATTCAAAATCAGTAGTGGCATTACTATAAAAAGATAATTCTTCTTTATCATGATCTCTTAACCTTAAGTTTTCTTCTTTAATACCTAGTTCCAATAACCAGTTTTTACAATAATCTTTCCAATATTTAAACCATTCTAATTCAGTTCCAGGTTTACAAAAGAATTCTAATTCCATCTGTTCAAATTCTCTAATTCTAAAAATAAAATTCCCAGGAGTAATCTCATTTCTAAAACTCTTACCTATTTGTCCAATTCCAAATGGTACTTTTAAACGCATACTTCTTTGCACATTTACAAAGTTGGTAAATATACCTTGCGCTGTTTCTGGTCTTAAATAAATAGTAGCTTTACTATCTTCAGTTACGCCCTGAAAAGTCTTAAACATTAAGTTGAACTTTCTAATATCAGTATAATTAACTTCTCCACATTTAGGACAAGCTATTTTATTAGAAATAATATAATCAATTAACTCTTGATCTGTTTTACCATCTGCTTGGACTTCCCCATTAGTGGCATCTTCTATTAATTTATCTGCTCTATATCTAGTCTTACAATGCTTACAATCAATTAAAGGATCACTAAAAGTTGAAATATGTCCACTAGCTTCCCAAGTCTTAGGATTCATTAATATAGCACTATCCATCCCTACATTATAAATACTTTCTTGGATAAACTTCTTAGACCAAGCATTTTTAATATTCTTTTTAAATTCATTACCAAGTGGACCGTAATCCCAAGTATTAGATAAGCCTCCATAGATTTCACTTCCTTGAAAGATAAAACCATACTGTTTACAGTAATTAACTAATTTCTCCATTGTAACATTATTCATACTTTCTCCTCCTAATACTGAATTCCCCAAACCACTAAGTGTTTAGCTTTCTTTCCGCAGACAATACACTCCTGATTACTAACTTGTTCATCTTCTAAGATACATCTAGACTTAGTTCCCTTTATTTCTTTCATCTTAGCTTCACATTCTGAATCCCCACACCAATAAGCTTTAACAAACCCTGGTTTAGTTTCCATAATCTTTTTAACTTCTTCTAAGCTATCTACTGAATAAGTTAATTCTTTTTGTCTGTTACAAGCTTTATTAAACATATCAGTTTGAATAGTTTCCATTAGATCTTTAATATAAGTTACCATATCTATATTTTTATCTACTAATAAGTGTTCTTTTGTATCTCTTCTAGTTAAAGTAACTTGATTATTAAGTAAATCTCTTTCCCCTACTTCTATTCTAACAGGTATTCCACTTACTTCAGCCTCTGCAAATTTAAATCCTGCTGATTTATCTGACTTATCTACTCTTACAGAAATATTAGCTTTAGTTAAATCCTGATAAATATTATCAATATAATCATTTACTAAAGATGTATCTTTAATAGGAATAATAACTACTTGAACAGGGGCTATCTTAGGAGGTAATACTAAACCATCATCATCACTATGAACCATGATTAAGCCCCCTATCATCCTTGTTGATACTCCCCAAGAAGTTTGATAGACATTCTCTAATTCATTCTTTCTATTTAAAAAAGTTATATCATAAGCTTTTGAAAATCTTTGCCCAAAATAATGAGATGTTCCAGACTGTAAAGATATTCCATTATACATTAAAGCTTCTATAGTTAAAGTAAAATCTGCCCCCGCAAACTTCTCTTTTTCTGTCTTTCTTCCAGTAATAACCGGAATTGCTAAATAATCTTCAAAGAAAGTCTTATAAATAGCTAACATATCTCTAGTCTCTTTTATAGCTTCCTCACTAGTTTCATGAATAGTATGTCCTTCTTGCCATAAAAATTCTCTACCTCTTAAAAAGGGTCTAGTTTCTTTTTCCCAACGAACTACATTACACCACTGATTATATTTAATAGGTAAATCTCGATAAGACTTAACGATACTACTGTAATAATCACTAAACAAAGTTTCACTAGTAGGTCTAATACACATTCTTTCTTCTAATTCTTTATTTCCGCCTATTGTAACCCATGCTACTTCTGGGGCAAAGCCATTTATTAACTCCCCTTCTTTTTTCATTAATCCCTCAGGTATTAACATTGGCATACAAATATTTTGATGTCCCGTTTCTTTAAACATTTTATCCAAGGTTTTTTCTACATTTTCCCAAATTGCATATCCCGCTGGTTCAATTATCGTACAACCCTTAACATTAGAATAAGCTGCTAATCTAGCGGCACTAACAACATCAGTATACCATTTAGCAAAATCAACATCTCTTTGAGTAATCATTTTATTAGCCATATTTTCTTCTCCTTAAAAACAAAGAGGTCCTAAATTATAGAGACGGTTTACCCGCGGTTCCACTCTATTTATTCTTTAGAATCTCTTATTATTATATTGCTGTTAAGGCATCCAACCTCGTCATCGCATCACTTATCTACATTTTAATACATTGTTAGAAAGTAGTCAATATCTTATAGCCTTATTTTAAAGAAAAACGATAGAAAGAAACAGATAATAGGTATTAAATACATACTTACCAGTAATAATCCCACTACACCTAAATAAAGAAAGAAAGCGATATTACCCAAAGTTTTAGAAGATACTACTTTTTTATATAAATTAAACTTAAAGAAAATAAATATCAAAACTAAAGTACAAAGGCTAATTACTATACCTAGTTTTAACCCAGGTGGCATAAAGGTTATTTCTACCCGGTTATCTCCTTCTTTTAATGGAATACCTAGGTAATTATCAAATAATTTTAAAGTTTCTACTTTCTCACCATTTACCTTAGTCTGATAACCTTCATTATAAGTAACTGGTAAGAAAAGCACCTGTTCTTTATCTGAACTAAGCTCTACCTTAATCTGATTATTTTGATAATCTATCTTTTTATTAAAATTATTTTTAGTAACAAAATCTTCATATTTATCTAGGTTAAGTAAACCTATTTCCAAGGTCTTTAAGTTAATACTCTCTGTAAATTCAATTCTAATTGTTACTTGTTCATTTTCATAGATTCCTAAATCTAATAAACCGTTATTTAATTCACTAGGATAATCTTTAATAAATAACTTATTATTAATATAAATATTAGTAGTTTTAAAAATACTTTTATTTATGGAATTATCTACTGATCTTAACATTTCTAAATATAAGTTATTTTTGCCAGTAATAAAGATAGTTTTTTCTAAATAAGCTAATCCTTGTTCATCGATAATCTTGTAACCAGTTAATGGTTTATCTAAACTAACCGGAGGTATTATAGTTAGATTATGATAATCCCAATTAGTTTTATTAACTTCAAATATTGGTTCTTTATAACCAGTTATTCCATAATAAATAGCATTTTCTACTGCAAAGGCATTAGTAAGTGACTGAATACTTTCATTATGATCAATCATATAACCATATGGAATAGTTAGTCTATGTTTATAGAAATTAATATTTCCTTTAGTACTAATATAATTATAATAAGGATTTAAATACTCAGATGCACTAATTAAATACTGATTAGCGAGTAGAGCATCACTGAAGAGACTACCTCCTTGGGAATAGGTTTTAACCCAGAATGATGAATATCCTAAATATCTTAATGTTTCTATATTATTTCTATCAGTTAAAGAAGTAAAATGATCTAAAGAATGATACTTAGATACCATACCATGATTCATCACCATACCGGGATATATACTCTTAACTCTACCATAATCTCCCTTAGTATAAGTTTCTTCTAAACTTTGTAAATTTTGATAAACCCCATTTAATTTAGGACTAGCAAAGTCCATACCAAAATATAAAAATGTCGATAATATTATATTAGTTAAAACTATTAGCCAAATAAAAGTAAAGGTCTTTTTATCATAATTATAGTTATTAAAATATAAAATTAAACTAATACTAATAATAGTAACTATTAAAAATAGAATAATTAAGATAATTGCTAACCAAGCATCTTTTAAAGTAATATTAAAAATTAATCTTTGAACTTGATCATAATTAAATAAAGTAATAATTACCATAATACATATTGAGACTATAGTTATACCCCAGGAAAGACCAATTTTAGCTTTAGGTAAGGCTCTTTCCTCTACTAAGTTATTAAAATAATAAGCACAGCCAATTAATAGAAATAGTAATAATACAAATCCTATTCTTAAAGGGAAAAAAGCATATGAACCTAAATGCCATAATTTATTAACTGGTTCTACAATAACAGGAATAAAAAGCAGTAATAAATTCATTCCTAAAAAACCTAAGAAAGGTTTATGCTTAATCAACTTATGTCCTTTTTTATATAAGAGGAAAACACCTACTAAAGAAAACCCTGCTGTAATAAAGAAGGATATTTTATCTCCCAAAGGTCCAACATTAGAATTAAGTAAATTATTTAAATTAAATCCCATTCTAGAAGAAATAGATATTTCTAATAAAGTAGGAATTATTATACAGGCTGCTAATAATAAAGATATAACTGTAGCAATTCCTAAACTAACAATAGCTTTTTTCCGTTTTTCTTTACTACTATAAAAATATAAATAAATTAAGGAAGAAAATAAAACAAAGAATAATAGTATCCCTGATAAATAGAAACAAAAGATTAAACATGCCGTTAAAATCAGGATATAAAGATAAGGCTTTTCTAAATCTAAGAGCTTCTTCATTCCAATTAGTAAAAGAGGAAATAAATAAACTATATCAATCCAAGCCGTTATTTGATAAAGAACAATATTATAACCACAAAAGGCATATAATAAAGCTAATAACACACTAATATAATGGGGTAATTTTTTAAAATTAGTTAAGAAGAAATAAAGACTAGTTAACCCTGATAAAGCTACTTTAAAAACAATTATTAAAGAAATAGCTTGATATATATTTTCTCTAGGAAAAAGAAGAATTAATAAACTAAAGGGGCTTAATAAATAATAAGTAAGAATTCCAAAGAAATTTATTCCTCCTGAGGTAGAGAAATCTATTAATAAGGAACCATTTCCATAAAAAGCATCATAAAAATGATAATAAAAAGCCGTAACTTGATCATGCATATCACCCCAAATTAAAGAGTTTTCTCCAAAAGGAAAAATCCCTTTAATTAAAAAGAGAAGTAAAAAAATTCCTAGGATAACTCCCAAGGTAATTAGATATGGTGATTTATTAAAAACTTTTTTTTCTCTTTTCATAATATTTTCCTCATATCCCCAGTTTATGTAAATTATTTAAAAACTGTTTACTCTTTAAATATAATCCTGTGTACTGCTCATAGTAGTTTAAGATAAATTCTTGTAATTGTTCCCTTACATCAACGCTAATATCTAATTTTGTTATTTTATTAATATCTACATAATAAAGCATTCTAATTAATTTTACTAGCTTCTCACTATATATTTTTTGATTAGTATAACACCCTTTACAAACATAACCACCTACTCCAGCATCAATAGTTATAATACTTTTAGTACTACCACAAATGCTACAGCAATCAATATTAGGTCTAATTCCTAAATCATCTAATAGTTTAAGTTCCATAATACAAGTTATAATAGCGGGATCCATTCCCTCATCTATTTTAGATAAACTAGCAATTAACATATCAAATAATTCTAAACTATCAGTTTGTTTTAATACTTGATCGGTTAAATCCATAAGATAAGCAGCATAACTAATTCTTCCTATATCACTCATGATATTATTAAATGATTTTAAGACATCAACTGCACTTAAAATAGATAGACCATTTTCTTTATACTGAATTTGAAATAAGCCATAAGTCATTTTAGTACTAACTGATCTAAGTCTACTCTTAATAGATCTACAACCTTTAGATAAAATCCCTATTTTACCATATTCCTTAGTAATAACATTAAGAATTTTACTTGACTCACTATAATTAGTCTCTTGTATAACTATCCCATGTACTGCTGTTAAAGCCAAATCATTATCACTTCTTTTCTTTAGTTTTTAAAGCTAGTAAATAGTAATTAATATTCCCAGTTTGCTTAAACAAATTCCATAATACTTTATCCATCTTATCACCCATTTCTATAATGGGACTAAATGTCTTAGTTTATTCTTCTTTTAAACCAAACTCTAATAAATACTTTTCTCTATCTCGCCAATTATTAATAGTCCTAACATAGGTTTCTAAAAATACCTTCTTACCAAAATAGGTCTCTAAGTCTTCTCTAGCATATGTTCCTATTTCCTTTAACATTGACCCATTTTTACCGATAATAATTTTCTTTAGATTATCTCTATCTACAATAATTAAAACTTGAATATGAACAAGTTTCTCATCTTCTTCAAAGTTTTCTACTAAACAAGTTACCGCATGAGGAACTTCTTCTTTAGTTAAACGTAGAACCTTTTCTCTAACTATTTCACTTATATAGAAAAAATTAGAAATATTAGTAACTGTCGAGTCATCATATATTTTTTCTGTACCTGGTAAATACTTCTTAATTACACTAATCAAGTGAAGAACATTATCTCCTTTTAAAGCCGAAACAGGAATTATCTCAGCAAAATTATATAAGTCCTTAGTCATATCAATTGTTTTAAGTAGAAGTTCTTTCTTCATCTTATCTACTTTATTTAAAATTAATATAATCGGTACATCTAACTCCTTTAACTTATCTAAAATAAACTGATCTCCTCTACCGAAACCTGACTCTGCATCGATTAAAAACAGAACTAAATCTGCAGAGGTAGTACTGTTATAGGCTTTACCATTTAAAACATTACCTAGTTTATATTTAGGTTTATGAATTCCTGGAGTATCTATAAAAACAATTTGAGTATCTTCATCATTATAAATTCCTTCTATAATATTTCTCGTTGTCTGAGCCTTATCTGAAGTTATAGCTAGTTTGGTTTCTAGTAATTGATTTAACAAAGTACTTTTACCAACATTAGGTCTACCGACTAAACTTACCATTCCACTTTTCATTTTAAATCCTCACTGTCAAAAGGAACAGGGCATAATTCTTTAACAAAATACCGTTTTGCCTCTCCCAATCGATTACTAAATATTACTTCAGCTTCTTTATCAAAAAACTCTACTATAACTTGTCTACATAAAAAGCAAGAAGAAGCTAATTTATCACTGTCAGTCATAACATAAAGTCGCTTAAAGTCTCCCTTTTTATATCCGGCTGTTACTGCACTTAAAATTGCCACCCTTTCAGCACATATAGTAGCGCCATAACTAGCATTTTCTACATTTACTCCTTTAAAATAAGTACCATCTTGCATTAAAACAATACTTGCTACTCTATAATTAGAATAAGGAGCATAACTATTATGAAGTAAAATCATTAACTCATCTTTTATATTCATCTACTGTCCTCCTAAAACATCACTATAATTTTGGGAATAAAAATAACACAAGCTCCAATAAAAGCTGTAACTGCAAAAATTAAAGTAGCGGATCCAGCTGTATCCTTAGCAATCTTAGCTAGTGGGTGAATCTGAGGCATAGTTAAATCAATCGTTGCTTCAATCGCCGTATTAATTAGTTCTGAGCCCATAACCGTACCTATTATCATAATACAAAATAACCATTCCATACTACTAATTTTAAAGATAAACCCTGCTATAACCGTTAATATTCCTGCTAATAAAATTATAATCATATTATGTTCTTCTTTTAAAGCATAAAAATACCCATCTACTGCATGATGAAAACTCTTATGATAACGAACTAAAGGTGTCCCGGTATCTTTTATTCTAACTACTTTCTTTGGTTTAAAAAATCTATCTAACAATCCCATAACTATTTAATACCTCCTCTTGCCTTTGAAACATTATTTCTTCATCTTTCTTATTCATATGATCATAACCTAATAAATGAAGTAGCCCATGAACACTTAAAAAGGCTATTTCTCTTTCTAAAGAATGACCATAACTAAGAGCTTGTTCTCTAGCCCTTGGAATAGCTATATAAATATCTCCAAGTACTCTAACAGGTAAAACAATACTAGCATCATCTTCTAAAGCAAAACTGATGACATCTGTTACAGCATCAACATTTCTATAATCCCTATTTATTTCCATAATCCGTTCATTATCAACAAATATAACATTGCATAAAGCCTTTTTAACTTTTTCCTTACGCAAAGTATAACGAAGTAATTTCTTAACAGTTTTCATATAACTATTAACATCTTCTTCAGTAGAATTAAAAACACTAATTTTATTCATTATAACACCACCCCACAAATATACCACATAAATACACCTAATAGTACTAAACTAATAATATTTAAAATCCACTTAGTCGTTAAAAATTTAGGAATCAAAGTATAAGTTTTTCTTGCTATATAGTATAATAGAAACCCAATTAAACACCCCATAATATTTAAAATTAAATCATCTATATCAAAAATTCTTCCTATCAAAGCCTGAGTTATCTCTATAGATAAAGAAGAAATTAAGCCTAAGAACATAACTACCCAAGGCTTTAGAGGTTTAATATAATAAGAGACAAAGAAACCATAAGGAACAAATAATAACAAATTACCTATTACTTGTTTGAAAAATAATCGACTTCCTACTGAATACCTCAGTATTTCCCTAAATGGAATAAAGTTACTACCACCCATACTAGGTAAATCTTGAAAAGTCACTATTTGGAATAGACACAAAATATATATTAGAAAACCTAAAGTAAATAATTCTTTATAAAGAACTAGAGGTTCCTTATTTTTCAGTAAATAAACAATTCTAATAGCCACTAATGTCAATGAGCAAACTACAACCATTGGCCAAGATAAAAAGATGACACTCCGTATAGCATCTTCAAGTGGAGTCAACATTATAATCACCTCTACTTCATTTGTTAATTTACCTTAGGAAGAATAACAGGGGCATACTCTGTAATATCTTCAAGAACTTTGGCAAATACTTCTACTGTTATTTTACTCTCTTCTTCGGTAATTTTCAAATCTTTTAAACTAATTATAGTATCCTTGACACCCAAATTACTATTTACTTTCAAATGAGCTAGTTCTCTTGCCTTAACTAAGGCACTAGGTATATCATAAGTCTTATCGACAATATTTAATTCTTCTAATAAATTATAACTAAATGATATAGGATAATGATTATTAAATAAAACAACTTTCTCCTTAACTCTTTTATTTTTATAAGGACTAAAGTCAAATAAAGAATAACTCTTATTTAAAAAATTAATACTTAAAACCTGTTTCTTATTACCAGTTAAAACCTCTTCATGATAATGAAAAGGTAAAGAGACTGTTACTTTATACCAAGTTTCTGCTAATACCATTCCCCTGGATGCAACCATATTTTTAATATTTTCTTTATTATATATTAATCCTGATATTAATATATCTCCTTTTTTTACATAGGTATCTTTTTTAACTAGTATTTCTCCACTAGATACCTCTAAATGTTTAATAATTCCTGACTTCTTCGCAACTATATTTTGTAGAGGATATTCTTTAACTGGAGGATTTAACTTTTTCTCATGAACTTTAACCAAATACTTAGTCCCTATTCTATCTATTTCTAACCACTCTAAATTATCTTTTTGTCTTTCTAAAATAGAGGTAATAATAGCTTCCCTTTTTCTAAAACCCATAGCGTAAGTGTGTTCTTTAATACCATGATACTCTAATTCTTCTAAAACTAATTCTCTAATCTTAGTATTAGTATGAACTACTTCAATATGAAAGATTATATTGGATAAATATAGTAATAAAGCAAGTCCTAACAATAGAGAAATAAAAAATATTTTCCTTTTCAGTAAATAGTTCCAGATTGCAATATAGCCCCTAGTTTTAATTACTGTTAATTTATAAATAGTTTTAGTTGCCATTAACCTGCGGTAATTAGCTTCATCTACTAAAATCTGATAATTATCCCCCACTGGTTTTATTATAAGTAAATTAAAATGATTATTTATCAAAGATCTAACAAATCTTTTAGGATTAATTCCTTCTATTTCAATTAAATAACGATTACTCACCATGGTACTCCCCCAATTCAATTAAAGTAATATTACCCCCTATTAAGACCTCCTGATCAAGCAATCTCTTTACTGTTAAATCACTTCCCTTAACAGTAATACTTCCTCCCTCAAATTTAAAAGAAATATGCTTACTCTCTAAAACAACTATTTCTTTATAATTAATAATATTTAATTTTTTATTAAAATAAGTAAAACTAAAAACTGGATTAAGACAATAATTTTTTATTTTATTAAACATAACTTCACCTATACAATTCTATTCTTTAATAAGCTAAGTTATAATCAAAAAAAAGAACTCCTAGAAGTTCTCCTAAATATTTAATTTACTTTTTATAAGTCTAGATACTAGATTCATATCAGCTTTACCTTTAACTAAAGGCATTATTTCTTTCATTATTTTACCCATATCACTTACCCCAGTTGGTTTTACTAAAAGAAATACCCGATCTATAATCTCTTCCACCTCATCACTAGATAATTGGGTTGGTAAATACCCTTTTAAAAGTCTAATTTCTTCTAAAGTCTTAGATACCAAATCCTGTCTATTACCTTTAATAAAGGTATCAACTGATTCATTTCTAGTTTTTATTTCTTTAACTATTATAGAAATTAATAACTCATCATTTTTCTCTACATGCTTATTAATTACTTCTAACTGTAAAGCCCCTTTAACCATTCTTAAAGTTGCTAATTTATCTTTATCTTGATTCTTCATAGCCGCTATTATATCTTCTTCTAGCCGTTTTAACATGTCCACAGTCATCTCTCCTTATCATTAAATACTGATACATAAAAAGACTAACGAATTAGTCTCTATAACCTTTAGCTACTTTGTTACGCTTGCGAGAATTTTTAATGCCTTCTTTTTTAGCGGCTCTTCTCTTAACTCCTGGCTTATCATAAGCTTCTCTTTTTTTGCATTCAGAAGGGACTCCATCACGTGCTACTTTTTGTTTGAATTTTCTCAAGGCCATATCTAAATTACCATTTTTCACTGCAACTGTACTCATTATTTTTCCCTCCCTTCCGTGTTACTAAAATAGATTATAGCAAAAATATAGGGCTATATCAACACATTTCTCCTTTTTTTGCAAATTTTGTCTAATGAAATATCTTGATTTTTTTAAAAAAGCTTAAAAGCCAAGGAAAAAACCCCTATATTTATTACTATTATCATTTTATTATATACAATTATCTTCGTTAAAATGCTTATTTACTAACTAAACTAATTTAACTAACAAAGAAAGTTTTTTAATAACAAACCTAATTCAAGTCCTATTTTAAAAATTAGAGGAGTCATTAAAATTAATCCCCCTATAAGTAAAATATTTTTAAAAGACCCCCCTAATTGTTTATTTTTTATCCTCATAATTTACACATTGAATATCCGTCTATTCTTCTAAGTGCTGATCCAATACTCCTACCAACTTCTAAAAGAATCTTGATAATACTCCCAAACGAATTAATTAACGTACCTGATATATTTATTCCTCCATCTATTTGATACAAACTCTCTACTTTTATTTCTTTCATTCCTACCCCCTAATTACATTTGAGTGGTCTAGTAAAACCATCAATTATTCCTGCCGCTAAAACTATAAAAGCAATTAGTATACATCCTCCAAAAACCGAAAGGCCTCCATCTATTGCTTTTAACTCTGTACTAGTTATATTTTGCATTAATTTTCCCCCTTAAAATATTTAATAAATTGTTGCCAAATTGTCGTAGTTGACTCCAAAAATAGAACTTTAAAAATACTATTATGATAACTAAGCTCTTGTTCTAAAGGCACCCTAATAATAACCTCTACCGTATATATATCTCCAGTTACCTTTACTTCTCCAATACTAATTACCTGATAATTATAAAGTCTTTTATTTATTCTTAACTTTCCCGATTTTATAATCTTATTTACATTCTCATAAGGAAGTAAAACCCTAATATGACTATCACTTCCTACCACTGCACTAGTTAAAGTACCCCGGTCATACGGAAAAAATCTAATAAGTAAAAAGACTAATAAAACAAATAACATAAAAAATGGTACTATCCCAATAAGTAAAGATCTGTTTTCCCCCAATTTATAACTATCAATTTCTAAATAACTATCCATTTGCATCCTTTACTTTCTTTCCTACTAAATTTATTCGCTTAGTAAATAAATTTTGATTAGAGAAACGATGAGATATAACTAAAAAAGTTTTATCAGGATAATTACTGAAAATATTACTAAGAATATATTTTTCTGTTTGAATATCTACTTGACTTAAACTCTCATCTAAAATATATATATCAGAATCCTTTGCTAAAGCCCTAGCTAATATTATTCTTTGCTTCTCTCCTCCACTTAAATTAAAACCATTTTCTTCTATCAAATAATCATATCCTAGTGAAGATCTTTCCTTAATAAAATCCGCTTTAGTAAGCGCTACTAATTTTAAAAAAGCATCATAATCAATATCTCTATTTAGTATAATATTATCTATTACACTACCAGTAAATAAGTGTTCTGCTTGAGAAACATAACAAATTCTCTTTCTTAGTTCTATTAAAGAATAGTCCTTAATATCTTTATCATCCAATATAATTTGATCAGGTAAAGGTTCTAAATATCTAATAATAAGTCTCGCTAATGTAGACTTACCACTACCTGTTTCACCCATAATTAATACCCTATCAAACTGCCTAATTTGAAAATTACAATTACTTAATACTTCCTTTTTATTTAAATAAGCATATGATAAATTATTAATTTCTATCTTACCCTTTAATTTATAACCCATATACTTATTATCCAGTTCTAAAACTTCATTAGGATAATTAAATAATTCACTTATTCTTTCCATTGCTACTTTAATATGCTGATAATTATAAAAACTTTGTATTACTTGTTTCATAGGCCCTAAAAGATACATAAATAGGCTTTGGAAAGCTAAAAACTCCCCAAAGGATAGAATACCCCTAATTACCCCTATACCCCCTACAAGCATGATTATACTAATACCTGCTTCAGATATAAAAAAAGAAAAAGATTCAAAAAATAAATAAAGACTTTGCGTTTTAAACTGATAATTATTAAAAACCTTAAAACTAGTCTCAGCCCTATTAAAAGCTCCTAACTCCATATTCAAATTCTTTAAAGTTTCTATTGCCTCTAAGTCCTCAATGACTAAAGAATTAACCACCTCATTACTTTCCTCAGTTATCCTTAAACTCCTTTTCAAATAAGGCCTAGTAAAATAGTAAAATAAAAATAATATTAAAATACTTAATAACCCAATTAAAGTAAGTTTAAAACTCAAAAAGCTTAACACCATTATTGATATAATAGCAAGTAAAGTATCAAAACAAACAGATAATAATAATTCACTTATCCCCTGCTGAACAGTAGCCATATCATGAATTCTAGCTATCACTTCCCCTGTAGTCCTATTTTTAAAATATAAATAAGGAAGAGATAATACTTGCTTAAAAATACTACTAAATAATAAGTTACCTAAATCACAGTTTATAAACATAATACTCTTTTTTCTAATATAATCACTTGCTACTTGTAATACTAAAACAAATAGTAACATAACAGTAATAAATATTAAATTACTTTTAGATAATATCATTAAAGATTCTTCAACTATAAACTTTAAAGAAAAAGATCTAAAAACTTGAAAAGCAGTATATAAAATAGAAAAGATTATTATAATTAAAAATAAAGAACGATTGTTTTTAAATAAACTTTCTATTAGTCCCTTAACCGGGTCTTTATTAGCCCATTTAATCATCGGCTTAACTGGTTCAAATAGGAAATAACAAGATGTTGTTAAACGGTCAAACTCTGAAAAAGAAATAGTTCTAATACCTACAGCCGGATCTGCCACTACTAGAAATTCTTTTTTAAAATTAATAGCATGAATAACTACAAAATGTTTATAACTTTTATTTACTATAATATGTGCAATACAAGGTAAATTTATCTCTGTTAGCTTTCTAAAATCTCCTTTAACACCTTTTACCGCAAACCCTAATTTCTTTCCAGCTTCTACTAGATAAAAAGCATTAACTCCATTCTTAGAAGTATTAGTAATAGTCCGTAAATACTCTTTAGAAACTTTACCACCATAAGTTTCTATAATTGTAAGTAAGGAACAAACTCCACAGTCCTTTAAGCCATCTTGTCTTACACATATATAATGCCGTAGCAAGTATAATCACCTCCTACTTACATTATTGCTAAAAACTAGAGCACTTACTAAATAAATTTATATTTTATAAATTAAAACTTAA
>JAVWCU010000019.1:0-15765 GCA_036648855.1 Bacilli bacterium | reverse complement strand
ATCCCTTTGACAAATAAATTGCCCATATCATTCATACAACAGAATTGTGCACTTTACTTAGAATTTAACCAAATATTTACTTCTTACTTCATAAATGTTTTAAGAACTAATTTATTATCTCTTAAAGAACTAACAAAGTATAATGCTTGAATACTTAGTTCACGGGGAGTACCCCTTTTAATTTTATAATCATACTTTCTAGGTTCCTCTCTTAAAGCTCCAATAATTAAAGTTTTAATATCTAGCTCTTCTATATAATTAGTGACTTCAGGAGCTCTACTTATATCTAAAAACAATAGATAATTACTACTAGCCATAAACTTAGTTATTATCTCTTTACTACTAAGAGCTAAACTAGGAAATTGTAATCCATAATTATTAAGTGCACTAACAGTACTAACATATCTAGAAACCCCTCTAATAAAAGAATCTTTTTCTATTTCTGATTTAGAGGAGATCATTATAATCTTCTTATTCATATTACTCCTTTCATTAATTACTATTCATAGCTTTTTCTACAGCCTTAAAAAAAGAATTAATCCCCTTTTCAAAAGTCAATCCGATTTTTTCAGATATAGATAAGGCTACAGTAGAGACATGATTATCATAATTTTTTTCGTTAAGTTTTAAATAATTTTCTATATCTATTTGCTTACCATTTTTAATATCAGCTTCAAATATTTTAATTTGTTCAGCTGTCAATTCGGTTTTCTTTCTTTCTTCTGTCTCATAATACCCCGAACTAGCTGTAAAGTAAAGTCCTACAAAGGCTAAAAATAAAAACAAGAATAAATATCCCCCTACTTTTTTACTTTCCATAGTTACTCTCCTATAATTATATTTAAGATATTTGCAATAGCCTCCACTGAATTGAAGACTTCTTCAATAGTATTTTCCTCTCCCCCTACTTCAATTAACATTGTATTAGGACTAAAGTCCTGATTGTAAACTCCATTTACTCTAGGGCCTTCCTTCTTATAAATACCCCTACTAATACCTGGATAAAGTTGTTTTAATAAATCATCAAACCTAGTTGCTAAAACTAAATTATCTTGATAATTAGGATTTTCTAAACCAACTACTAACATTAATCTTGCATAGCTTTTATCCTTTATTATTGTAGTAGATAAAGTCCTAGGGATAGAGTCTCGATGTAAATCTATAAAATACTTTAAAGTAGGATTCTTATTAAAAGCATCAGTCATTAATAACTTAGTTATTTTATAACTAGCGGCATACTTCCAAGCATTAGCTTTTAATAACTCCGCCACATTATTTTCTTCTACCAAAGAAGATATCTTATAATTTCTTAATTTTTCTCTAAGTATATAACTTGCCATCATTACATTTGGTTTAATACTGTACGATTCAATATTTTGGTTACTATATTCTTCTAATTGATGAGTATTGTAAATATAAATAAGCGGACTATCAGACTTTTTCTTAGGATATGGGTCTTTAATATAATCACTTAGTTTCTCTATTTTATCTAATTCTAATAGTTCATCTTTATCTTTACTAGTTACTAGCCCTGAATAATTTTGTTTTAATATACTAGAAGCATCATCAAGATTTACTAATGAAAAAAATTTAACAAGTGAAGTGACAATATTTTTTTTAGTTTTTTTACTTTCTATATCATAATTAGACTTAAGACTTATATTTTTTAAAAAGTCTGAATTTATCTCTGGTAAATTATAATTTTTAGTTAAATAAATAGCAGAAAATATACTAAGACAAAATAATAAAAAGAAAATTAGTCCTCCTTTTTTTTTAGGCTTTTTCTTTGTCTTAATATGCCTCTGTTTCTTTACCATGATATCCTCCATATTCTTTATGATATGTCTAAATATAACATAGTAGAAGAAAGATATTTGTCGATAAAACTATAAATCATTAATTATTAATTCATATCTTTATTATGAAGTGCCTTATTTAAACCAGAAGCCAGAACTTGGCTTAAGTTATCTATTAAAAAATCCACTTCTTTAGGAGTTACCATCATATTATAACCAATGGGAGTCAACACTTCAAAAATAAGAGCTTTTATTTCCTCATCTGCTAAAGAACCTAACATTCCTAGTAGTTCATCTTTTTCTTTCTTAGTTAAAGACTCTTCATGATCTATATAATTTTGGTTTAAAAGAGGGGTTAATTTATGTTTACCTGATGAAAAGTTATGTTTATTATAACTAACCTGTTTGATAAGATATTTAATAGTATCTGAAACAATTGTAACTGCATCTACAACAGTAGGAATACCAATCGCAATAACTGGTATGCCAATAGTTTCTTTAGATATTTCTTTTCTAGTGTTTAATACCCCACTTCCGGGATGAATCCCTGTATCAGTAATCTGAATAGTTTTATTAACTCTAGATATAGAAGATGAAGCCAAAGCATCAATTGCTATAATAAAATCTGGTTTAGTGTAGTGTTTAATTCCTAAAATTACATCACTGCTTTCTATTCCAGTTACCCCAGTAACCCCTGGTATAAAACTAGAAATATTCCTAATCCCCGGTTCTATTATTGTTCCTTCTAAATCAAATAAGTATTTTGTTACTAGCACCTGTTCTACTGTTTTAGGTCCTAAAGCATCAGGAGTAGATTTAATATTACCTAAGCCTATTATTAAACCTGCTGCTTTATCTTTTATATTTAAATAAGTTAAGAATTTTTTTATCTCATTAGCTAAAATATCAATTAAATTCTTTCTATTAGTTTTATCTGTAACATCAGAAAAATTAATAGTAATATATTTACCTGGTTTTTTGTTTACTTCTAATCCTTCTAATGAATCCAGAATTATCTCAGTTACCTGAATATTATTTTCTTCATACACACTTTTTTTATAGCCTTTAATTCCAGTTGGTATAGCTTCATCTATAATTAAATCTGTTCTGATTTGGTAATTTTTTAAGTCTTTTTCATTTTTCATTTTTTCACCTATTATTATTTTGCCCGAAAATGTAAGTTTTATTTGCTTTTTTGCATATTTTTTGTTAAAATTAAAATGTTATAAAAAGTGAGGTGAGAAAATGCCAAATATTAAAAGTGCTAAAAAGCGTGTAAAAACAAGTGAAAAGAAAAGCGTAGTTAATACTCTTGTTAAATCAAGTATGAAAACAGCTATTAAAAACGTTGAAAAAGCTGTTAAAGCATCAGACAAAGAAGTTGCTGCAAAGAACTTAACTGTTGCTTCTAAAAAAATTGATAAAGCGTTATCTAGTGGTGTTGTTAAAGATAACAAAGCAGCTAGAGATAAATCAAGATTAACTAAAATTGTTAACAAAATGAATTAAGGAAGTATTATACTTCTTTTTTTTTAACTTATCAGTTATAATGATATTAGGGTGAGGATAATATGAAAAAATTTATTTGGGCAGGCATTATATTTCTATTAATTGGGTTTACAGTTTTATATCGAGAAGATTTAGCCGATTTCTATATTAAAAATTTTATTCAGATTGATAAAAATGTCACTTTAAGCGCTAACGAAAGAAATCCTTATTATATTACTCGTGATTACCAATTTGTTAAAAATACTGATTCTTTTACGCCAAGAAATAAGCAGGATATTAAAAATATTTATTATACTGTTTTAAATGCTGGAAAAACAGATTTTTCTTTTTACTGTCCTTCCGACTATAAAGAATGTCTTTCTGATGTAAAGGATATATCAGATGATCAAACTCTACTTTCACATATAAATAATTATGTCCATGCTTATAATGGCTTTAAAAATATTGAAACTGAATATGATACTTTAGGCAAAATAAGATTAAAAATAACGCATACTTATACCGATAAACAAATAAGCTCTATTAACAATAAAGTAGAGGAAATAGAAAAGAGTATTATTGGTAATGAAACAGATAATACCAAAAAAATAAAACTAATTCATGACTATATTATTAAAAATAGTAAGTATGACAGTGATCGTAGTGATGAAAAAATAGCTAAGTATTCTTCCGATACTGCTTATGGTAATTTAATTCAAGGTTTTGGTATTTGTGGAGGTTACACTGATAGCATGAAAATTTTCCTAGATAGATTTAATATTCCTAACTGTAAAATAGCCAGTGATAATCATGTTTGGAATTTAGTTAATATTGGTGATGAATGGCTACATTTAGACTTAACCTGGGATGATCCAGTTGTTACAAATGGTAAAGATGTTTTAGAATATAACTTCTTTCTAATTTCTACTAAAGAATTAGAAGAGTTAAAAACTAATCAGCATACTTTTGATAAAAATGTTTATTTAGAAGCAAAATAAAAGAAAACTAAAAATTTTCTTTTTCTTTTTTAATAATAGTAATGGCTTCTGCTACTGTTTTAGAAAAATCTTGATAATTGGTTTCTATCCAGTTAACAGGTAATTGATGTTTAAAAAAAGTATCTTGTCTTTTAGCATATTTTCTAGAACTATGTTTGATATTCTCTACTGCAACATCTAAAGACACTAACCCATCAAAATATTCATATAGCTCTTTATACCCAATCCCCGTCATTAAAGACTTACTTCTAATTCCTTTTTTATAAAAGAATTCTGCTTCCTTAATCAAACCAGTAGTAATCATAGTATCTACTCTATTATTAATTATATTATATAAGTTATCTCTAGGGGTAGTTAAACCAATAGTAACAAAATTATATAAAGGACTATTACCTTTTTGGGTATTCACACTACCATTAATGATTTTATTATATGCTCTGACTAATCTTTGTCTATTATTAGGGTGAATATTAGAGCTAGAATCAGCCTGTAAAATAATCTTATATAATTCTGCATTTGTTTTATCACTACAAGGATCAAACTCTTCTTCTTCCTTAAAATCATAATTATATAAGGCAGCTTTAATATATAAACCCGTTCCCCCTACTACAATTGGGGTCTTATTTTCAGACTGTATTTTGGCTATCTTTTGCCTACAATCTCTTTGATAATCAAAAACCGTATAGTTAGCATCAACCTCACAAATATCAAGTAAATGGTGAGAGATACCTTCCATTTCACTAGAATTAACCTTTGCCGTACCAATATTTAGGCCCTTATAAACTTGCATACTGTCGGCATTTATTATTTCTCCATTTAATAATTTAGCTAATTCGATACTCAACTTAGTTTTACCAACACCAGTAGGTCCAACTATAACAATTATTGGTAACATTTTATCTCGTATAATCAATCTTATAGAAATATTAATTTATTTTGATTGATCCCTTTCTATTAAATTTTAAGCAGTCTCTATTGAAATAATCTTATTACTTTTTTTAAGAAATACCCCTATATAAAATATTTCTAACAGGTAATTGATACCAATTTATAATTTTATATTCACAATTACCCGGTTTCTAATAGTTAGTCTCCTTTACTGGTAATTTATAGCTGTATAATGCTTTGCATTTCTTTTATAATCCAAGGTTAAAATCTTTGCAGGAGGCTGATTGTCCTCTATTTTAAAAACCATTTCTGTTATTAAAGGACATTGAATATTTTCTATAGTTTGAAGTTCTTTTTCTAAAACCTTATATTTATCTACTAGCATCAAAAAGTAGGGGTCATTTACTCTCCCCGCTATTCCACAAAATGTTCCAACTACTCCTCTACTACTAGATAATACATTTTGTAAAATATCTTTTATTAAAGGATAATACCCTATCATTATTAAAGATTCAAATCCAGTTGTACTAGTTGGATATATAATAGTACTATTTTCTAAAACTGAAGCCCTATAAACAATTCTAATTGCATCATTTAGATTAATAGCTCTAGTTATTGCTAAATCTTCATGTGATGTGAGTTCCAAGGAACTAGCATCTTCAAATAAATATCTTCTACCTAATAATTCTTTAATAAAATATTTTTGTAAATGCTTCTTTTCTGCTACAAATTGTAAAAATGATTGTTTACCTTTTCTTAAAGATAATGCTTGCAAATATTCTTCATAAACTAGCTTATATTCATCTACTACATTCATATTAATCTCCCTTAATTTCTTATTATTATAACTAGTTTTGAATATATGTCAATAAATTTACATAGCCCTTTTAAAGAGTCTCTCAAGTTCATATTTTGAATAAGTAATAATAGTAGGTCTTCCATGAGGACAAGTAAAAGGATTCTTACAAGCCCGTAACCTAGTTAATAGAATTCTCATATCATCGGTAGTAATAAAATCATTGGCTTTGATACTTGCTTTACATGCAACACTAGCTGCTATCTTATGAAAAAACTTATCCTTATCAAACTGATCATATTCAATAATTATATCTATAATTTGTTTAACTCCCGCTTCTTCATTAGTTCTCTGTAACCACATAGGTATTGTTCTAATTATTAAAGTATTATAACCAAACTCTTCATAGCCAAATCCCAAACTAGTTAATAAATCAAACCTTTCCTTAAGTATAATATATTCATTACTAGGAAACTCTAAGGATATTGGAATCAGAATATCAGTACAAGTAAGATTATCAGCCGTAAGTTTTTCTAAATAATACTCATAATTTATTCTTTCATTAGCGGCATGCTGATCAATTAGAAACATGCCATCTTCATTCTCTGCTACTATATAAGTACCATGGACTAAACCAACTGGATACATTTCTTTAATCCGTTCTTCTTGTTTACTAGTATATAAAGTATCCTCTTCTTTTACTTCTAAAGCTAAAGATAGTTTTTCAAACTCTTCATACTCTACTTCTTTTTTTGAAGCATCAAACTCCATAGTATTGTTATAAGTTCCATAATGATTCTCTACCTTAGTATTATTTCCTGTACTAATAGTATTTAAAGAAACATCAGGTATTAAAGTTAACCCCTCTAAAGTTTGCTTAATAGTACTATCTATTAATTCCTTTAAAGAATCCATTTTAGAAAACTTAATATCCATCTTAGTAGGATGAATATTAACATCTATTAAATATTGATCTACTTCAATAGAAAATATAACAATAGGATATTTATTTTCAGGTATATAAGTATGATAACAATCTGTAATAATTCTAATTAATTCTTGATTTCTAATAACCCTTCCGTTTATAAAAACCGTAATAGCATTTTTATTACTCTTCATAACTTCTGGATAAGATATATAACCCTTTAAAATATAATCATTATTAGAATTATTAACTTCAACCATCTTTTTAGTAACACTTAAACCATATATATCATTAATTACTTTTAATAGTCTTCCTGACCCATCGGTATTAAGCAGAACTTTATCATTATTTTTTAAAACAAATTTAATATTCGGAAAAGATAAAGCCATTTTATTAATATAATCTGTAATACTCGCTAACTCTGTATATAAGTTTTTTAAGTATTTTAACCGTACTGGCGTATTATAAAATAAGTCCCTAACAGTAATAATAGTGCCTACTCTAATATCACTAGACTCTTGATTAACTATTTTCCCACCATTAATTTCTAAAGTAGTTCCTGATGTTCCATTTGATGTTTTCAAAGTAACCTTAGAAACTGAAGCAATTGAAGGTAGAGCTTCCCCTCTAAAACCTAAAGAATCAATATTCCATAAATCCTCTAAAGTTTTTAATTTAGAAGTTGCATGTCTAGAAAAAGCTAACAAAGCATCCTCTTTATCCATACCCTTACCATTATCCATTACTCTTACTTCTTTAACACCAGAATCAGCTAAATCTATTCTAATATCTGTTGCCCCAGCATCAATAGCATTTTCTACTAATTCCTTAACAACATTCATAGTTCTTTCAACTACTTCCCCTGCCGCGATTTTATTAGCTAAATCTTCATTCATTATTTCTACTTTAGCCATTTTCCTACAACTCCTTTAAATAATTAAATAAACTAATTGCTACTTCTTTACTCAAAACACTTTCTAATTCTTCTAAACTTGCTTCTCTTAATTTTTTTAAAGAACCAAATTTCTTTAATAGTTCATGTCTTCTAACCTCTCCAATTCCTGGAACCACATCAAGTAAACTAGCTAAACTACCTTTTTGTTTAATATTTCTATGATAAGTAATAGCATATCTATGTACCTCTTCTTGGATTTTAGATAAGAAAACAAATAAATTTGATTTAGTCTTGCATGGTAAAACATTACAGTCTTCATCTAGTAATATATTAGTATGATGATGCTCATCTTTTTTTAAGCCTAATATTTTAATTTCTAAATTTAAAGAATCCATGATTTCTTTTGCCACCCTAACCTGGTTTTCTCCCCCATCCATAATAATTAAATCCGGTTTAGGTAAGTTTTCCATTAAAACCTTATAATATCTTCTGTATAGAACTTCTCTCATTGCTCCTAAATCATCTTTAACACCTGTAGATATCTTATACTTTCTATATTCATCTTTCCTTGGTAAAAAGTCCTCATAAACAACCATTCCTCCAACATAAAATGTTCCAAACAAGTGAGAATTATCAAAAGCTTCCATACGAGATACATTATCCATATGTAACAATTCTTTTAATTCATCTAAAGCCATTAATCTAGCTTCATTATTCTTATTTAATATTTCTTCCTTCTCATTTAAAGCTATCTTAGCATTATCTAAAGCCATTAATAATAACTGCTTAATCTTGCCCCTAGTAGGACTATTTACCTTAACCTGTAAATAATCACTAAGTAAAGACTTATCAATATCACTTGGTACTATAATCTCTTTAGGTAAAATATTATTCTTTAAATAAAACTTAATTATATATTCTATAACTGCTTCACTTGGGTCATCAACAGTAGTGACAATATCACTATGTCTCCCAAATAATAAACCATCTCTGATAAAAAAACATTGTATTGATAAAAAGTTCTTATCACTATAATAAGCAAATAAATCTAAATTATAATCCTTATTCAAATCAATTTTCTGATGTCTTAAAGTTACCTCTATATCATTAAGCATACCCTTTAACTCTAAAGCTTTCTCATAATTCATATTTAAACTAGCCTCAGCCATAGCCTTATTAAGTTTAGTTGTAACTATACTACTATCACCCTTTAAAAAAGTTACTATTTCATTTAACATAGGGGTTAATTTACTAGTTTCTACCTTCTTAGAACAATATCCTAAACACTCTCCTAAATGATAATATAAACATACTTCTTTCTTTAACTTATTACATTTCCTTAAAGGATAAATTCTATTAATTATTTCTACTGTTTTCCTAGCAGATGTAACATTAGGAAATGGTCCAAACAACTTATTTTTATCCTTCTTCCTATTAATATTACGAACTACTTTTAAAATAGGATAAGTCTCATTAGTTAACTCTATATAAGGATAACTCTTATCATCTTTCAATAAAATATTATATTTAGGATTATACTTCTTAATTAAAGTTATTTCTAAAATTAAAGACTCTAATTCACTAGTAGTTACTATATATTCAAATGTTACAATATCATTTACTAACATAGCAGTCTTACCAGTTACTGATCCAGTAAAATAACTTTTTAATCGATTCTTTAAGTTTTTAGCTTTACCAACATAGATAATCAAACCATCTTTATTCTTCATTTGATAACTACCAGGTTTAGGAGGTACTAAAGTAAGTTTTTCTTTAATCTGATTTCTTATTATACTATTCATTATTAACCTCCTTAAAGTAACTTTATTATAGCAAAAATAGTAGTAAAAATATAGATTATATTATAAATCAATATTCACCTCATATAAATAATCTATGGTATACTTTTATTAGGTGATAGAATGAATATAATTAAAGAAACAACTAGTTATATATTAGAAATAAAAAAATCTGAATTTATAAGTATAATTTATTTTGTTAAAAATAAAGAAGAAGTTAATAATTACTTAAATATTACTAAGAATAAATATAAAGATGCTACTCATTACTGTTATGCTTATATCATTGATAATAATATATATTGTAGTGATAATGGAGAACCTGCTAAAACAGCGGGATTACCTATTTTAAACATAATAAAGAAGAATTCACTTAACTATACCCTAATAATAGTAATACGCTACTACGGGGGAATAAAACTAGGAACTGGGGGTTTAATTAGAGCATATACTAGTGCTAGTAAAAATTTACTTAAAAAAACTGAATTAATAAATATTATACCCGGTATATTAATTCAAATAACAGTTCCTTATGATAAACAAGCAATTATAGAAAAAATTATATCTAATAAACAAATCAAAGAAAAGAACTATCTTAAAGAAGTAACCTATTTAATAGAAACTACCAAAGAAGAACTAACAAAGATACCTATTCCCTATCAAATTATTAATAATAATATTTATATTAAAACAAATAAGAGATAATTTTTTATTATCTCTTTTTACTAAACTCAAAAGGCTTTTCTAATTCTAAAGACTTTCTAATATTATCCTTAGTTAGACTATTTAAAGTCCCTTCTACTTGACTCTTAGTACAAGCATTTATTGTCCCATCACATACTGAAAAACCTTCACCCTCTAAATGACTAATAATTATATTAATATCTTTATTATCAAAAATATGAACTATTCCTTTATTATTCATGTAAGTCATATTTAATTGACTACCTTTATATGGTTGAAGTGCAGGAGTTGGAATTAGATTAGCAATATGAGGTAGTCCATGAATTACCCCTGTCACTAAAGATAAAGATTTTTTAATATTTTGTAAATCAGCATTAACAATAGCTTCATAATTTAATATTCCAAAATTACTATGTTCTTTAAGTGCTGTTAATCTTTTTTCTGCTATAAAAGTACCTATAGTAAAAATAGCATCTAAACTTTTTATTTCTTCTCTACTACTAACTAATAATCTATATATTGCTTCATTACTCAAATAACCTTTATAAAGCACCTTTTTTAAAGGTAATACGCCTATTTTAAATTTTGCTGAGTAATCACTAATAGATATTTCTTCAGGTTCTAATAAATATTTATTTATTACATCTTGATCATCTTCCGTTAAAATAGTAGGCATATTAAGTTTATTAGTTAAAACTCTAGTATTATTATAATCTTGATATATTCTAGTCTCTATTTCACTAACCTCTGCATTACAAGCATTTAAAACTATTTTAACAGTTTTATGTTTATCTAAAAGCATTTTTTTATATAAATTATCTTTATAAAATCCATCTCTAATCAAGGAACTCATTGCTATTAAAAAACGACTACCTTCAGAAACAGGTAAACAAGCAATAACCTCATTAAAATCCGTAATTAAAGTCATAAATTGAATTCCTTTTTCACTTTTTGAACTATTCATTAAAAATATAAAGTCTTGATACTGTTTTTCTATAAATTCTTGATTATCTGCATATTTAGGATACCCTTTTCTAAATAATTCAATATACTTAATTAAGTTAGAACTAACGTGATTTAAATATGTCATACTACACCTCTTCAATGCCTGTGATTATACCATAAAACTAATTAAAAGTAAAGAAAAAGTGCTATTAGCACCTTATTTTATCCATGTTTCTAGTAATTCTTTAGGAACAAATCCCACATTTTTTTTAATAATTATTCCATTATCAAATAAGATCAAAGTAGGAATAGACATAACTCCATATTCCTGAGCAAGCGCTTGGTGCTCATCAACATTAACTTTTATAATTTTAAAATCTAAATTAGATTTACTTAGCTCTTCCAAAATAGGTCCCATCATTTTACAAGGGCCACACCATTCTGCATAAAAATCTACTAAAACTTTACCTGTCTTTATCTCTTCTTTAAAATCTTCGTTTTTTAATATTGTTAACATATACTCTCCTTCTTAACGGTAATTATTCAATATTTGGTCAATACCCACTACCTTTAATTTACCCTTTTCTAATAATTTTATTACATGATTAGCTTTTACAATCTTATATTTAAGTAATACTTCAATCGTCTGCTTATTAAATTCATTTTTATCGGGATTACTACTAAGACTCTCTGATAGTTTATAAATATCACTAAATGCTAAATTAAAATCTTTCATTATATTAGATAAACCCGGGGTGGATTTTAATATAGGAGAAGTCATCTTAGACTGATTAATAATTTCTATATTAAAAGCTGGCTGAGAAATAAAAAACAAAACAATGTAAACTATAATAAAACCATTTACTAAGCCCACAATAAAGCCTAATATTTTAGAAGGTATTCCTAAAATAATAGTTAACTTTAAAAACTTTTCAAAGACCCCTGTTATTGATATTACAACATTTAGTATAGCCGTTAATATCCCTGCAATAAGCAAAAATGCTATTAACTGATACATAACTATATTAAGTGAAGTTAAACCGGCAAAAGTACCACCAAAGTTGAAAAACGGTAAGTTCAAACTTAACCAAGAAGCTAATGGATCTTTAAAGTAAAAAGCTAATATAATAACTGCAATAGTTCCTACTACAATAGCTGTTTCTTTAAATACCCCCCTCTTTAAACCTATGACTCCATACATTAAGATCATTAAAATAATTACTACATCAACAATATTCATTTTATCCCTCTTTCTTAATACTAGTATAACTTATTTTTAACCATTGTAGCAAAAAATCTGCTAAATATTAATTATTTTACAGCTAACTTAACGGTTATAGTTGTAACACCTAATAATTAAAGATATAATTAATATATTATTAACGGAGGGAAATTATGAATGTTGTAATAAAAGTCACAAATACTACTAAGGAAAAAATGATAAAGTATTATGAAAATAAAAAAAGAGATAAAGTTATTCCCTATGTTATCTTTCAAGCTGATGAAGAAGATACAGTGATTACTATGTATGAATCAGGTAAAATAATGTTTCAAGGAACCAGTGCTGATGTTGATGCCAATATGTGGAAAGCTATGGATGGACAAAGTGCGACACCTGAACTAGAAAAAAAAGAAAAAGAGGCAAAAGAAGGTAAATATCATAACTGTTCTTCTGTTGGCAGTGATGAAGTAGGAACTGGTGATTACTTTGGCCCAGTTGTTGTTTCTAGTGCTTATGTAAGAAAAGAAGATGTAGCATATTTAGAAGAACTAGGAATTAGAGATTCGAAGAAATTAACAGATGATAAAATTTTAAAGATGGCCCCTCAAATAGTTAAAAGAATTAAATACCGAAGTATTATCCTAAGTAACAGTGAATATAATGAGAAATATGGCACTAATACTAATATGAATAAAATTAAAGCTATTATGCATAATAAAATGTTGTATCAAATTATGGAAGAAGAAAAACCAGAGATTGATTATATTATTGTTGATGAATTTGCTAAAGAAAATAAGTATTATGATTATATAAAAGATAGTGCTTATATTCAAAGAGGTATTACTTTTATGACTAAAGCAGAAGATAAGAATTTAGCTGTTGCCTGTGCAAGTATAATCAGTCGTTATATCTTTATTAAAGAGTTTGATAAATTAAGTGATAGTCTACATATTCCTTTACCAAAAGGTGCGGGAGCGGGAGTTGATATTATTGGTAAAGAAGTAGTGGAAAAATATGGAGAAGATAAATTAAAAGAAGTTGCAAAACTCAACTTCTTAAATACCCAAAGAATTCTAGGAACCTTAATTATTTAAGGCCCTTTTTTTATTCTAATATAATTACCTAAATTCGTTATTCCATAAGCTAGTTTTGATATTATAGAGTTTCTTTGATTAATATTTAAACTCTTCTTTTGTAATAGTACCTAGTTTATCTTAATAATACTATTCTAGCTCGCCCATTTTCATTGGCATAAGCACCAGTATTCATACTTGCTCCTGAAAGCATTAATGTCTCTTTAAAGCTTTTGCCTGACCAATGAATAAGACTATTAGTATGAATTCCACTTGAATTAATAGAATTAACTCCAGGATGTCCAGATATATATGACGACCCTCCACCACCAGAGCCAGATTTATTTGGAGTTTGATGTGTGCCTCCACCGCCACCGTAGTAGCCTCCGCCTCCTGCTCCTGCCTGAAAAAATCCAGCATTTCCACCATAACCAAAGCCCCCAGAAGTTGCATTAAGTGGATGACTGGCATTAGGGCCTAATATACCTCCAGATGTTTGAGTTCCACCTCTACCTTGTAAAGGGGTTGTACTAGTTGCTAATTCAGGGGCGACCAACCAGCCACCAAATCCTCCTATGGCTCCACCTACCGCTGCAGTAGCAGAACCACCGCCTCCTGCTGCTACCATAATACGACTACGTAAAGAAGGAATATCATTCCAATTACCACCAACCGCCCGAATATCTGTTGCTCCGCCTCCACCTCCTGTTGATGATTGCACGGCTCCATATCCTCCACCATTATAACCACCATTTACACCATGTCCCATACCACCTACATATATATATAGTTGTTCTCCTTTAATTAAATTAATAATTCCTCTAGTAGAAGCACCATGTCCCCCTGGAACTTCTGTTGCAGCCCCATCGGCTCCCCAAAGTTCAATTTGATAATTTCCCGTTTCTGGGGCTATAAACAAAGTAGGTGCTCCAATATAATAAAATTCATAATTATCTTCTAGTTCTACATTATATGCAGTAATCCTTTTACCTACATTATCCTCACCTTTTAACTTATCATCTATTAAGTTTATCCAATTAGAATTGTTATTAGAAACACTCAATGTATGAGTCCCATAAGCAAACGTAGAATGGGAAACCATTACTTCATCTAAATCATAAACAGAACCCAAATCAACTGTTATACATTTATTGCCGCCATTAATAGAAGTAGCTCCATCTACCTCTCCTCTTATCCATTCAGTAATTATACCATTATTAGCCTGAACTAATGGCCAATGATCTAAAAAAGTAGCAGTAGAAGAAATAGCTTTATTTAAAGCCAAGTTCCTACCGTTTTTTATAGCTTGTAACTCCATCCAGTTATGACAATTTGGACAAGTATCATTTCGATTATCTATACAATCCTTTATATAACGGACTCCATTTAATTTACTATTCGTTTTGGCATATTCAGAACCTATATAGCTTATTTTTGCTTTACCATTACCAGAATTAAGTGCTGCCAACATTTTTCCATTTATAAAATACTTACCTGAATAATGAAGAGTATTATTAGTATAATTACCATTTATATCTGTAGCATTAACTCCTGCAAATCCAGAAATAAATGATGATCCTCCCGCTCCTGATGAAACCCCACCAGCTATTGAACCACTTCCGCCTCCACCATTATAACCTCCGCCTCCGCCGCCACCATACAAAGGAGATGCATTACCACCTAGCCCAAAACTTCCATTCGAGTTAAGAGCATCAGGACCTTCACCACCAGCTAGGCCACCTGCATTTTGACCACCACCAATGGCTAAAGAATGCTTAACATTACCTGGATTTAAAATACCACCACGTCCAATTAATGTTCCTCCTCCACCTCCTGGCACAATATTTACCCAATTTGATGTTCCACCTCCTCCAGCTGAAACCATTATTCTAGACCTAAGAGATGATATATTATTCCAAGTACCTGAAGTTAATCTTATATCTGTTGCCCCTCCTCCAGGTCCTCCACGACCTTCTGTATCAATATTTCGGTTACTTCCTAAACCTCCCCCATTATAACCTGGTATATTATAAACAGTTGATGAACCACCTACATAAATATATAATGTTTCATTTTTAGTCAAATATATACTACCCTGTGTATAACTACCCTTTCCTCCTGGTAAAATATCCGAATACGAATTCCAATTACTTCCACCCTCTGCTCCCCAAGCTTCCACATTATAATAACCTGAAACTGGCGCTGTAAAAGTTTGATAATTACCAGTATAAGCATAATCCTTACTAAAAGAATATG
>JAVWCU010000018.1:0-16079 GCA_036648855.1 Bacilli bacterium | reverse complement strand
TAATACTTTTCTAGAATCTTGCTTCTATTCCACTTGTTATTTTTCTAGCTAAATGTCCATATCCTATTTCAGTAGTTGGATGTAAACCGTCTACAAGATAAGTTGCTTGATTATACTTATTTATACCTATTTCATCCATTAAATCTAAAACTGGTATATGATGTATTTTACAAACTTCTTTTATCGCATCTACATATTCTTGTAAATATATTCCTAATTCATTTGGAAAATCATCGCTATTTTTACCATCATCAATTGTTATAAATCTATTTCTATAAAATGGAGTTATAAACATTATTTTAATTGTTGGATGTTTTTCAGATATATTTTTAATTGTTTTATTTATACTGCCTTTAAAAGTGGTTTCATCATCATCAGTATTAATTCCTATAGGAATTTGATTAGAACCAAAATCGTTAGTCGCAAAAAGTATAGTTATATAATCAACTTCGTTAAAGTCTAAATCTCTTAACATTTTTGCTTGGACTCTATTATCATCACCTACCGCTCTAACTAAATCTTCACTAGCTTGTACCAGCTCTGTAAAGTCTCCACTTTTAATATACTCGCTTAATTTATGCATACACATTTTATCATATAGTAATCCGTTACCGCTTTGTGTATGTTGTGCCATTCTACAACCACCGAATCCTGCTTTCTTTATAGCACACCCTAAGTATTTTCCAACCCTTTCAGGATAATCTCCATTTTCAGTTATACTATCTCCAAACATTAAAAAAGTCTTGTCTTTGAAATAGCCTTCACTAACTACGCTACCTCCTTGGTTAGAGATAAACTCATTCCATTTTCCTGTATCTATTTCAGATACATTATATCTTCTGTAGAATTTATCTGAAATAGTATGCTCTGTGATTTCTTGAATACAAAATCTACCTAAAGTATTACCTGTGTAGACATTTAGAACAAAAGATTTTCCAATCACTTCTTTAGGAATATTTAAATATGTGTTTGTTCCAATACCCAAATAAACACCACTTTTATTTATTAAATTTATATCTGTATTATTATCCAAACTTCCAACTGTACTAAAATTATTTGCAAGTTCTAATCTGCTGACACTAGAATTTTTAATTTTACTTCCATGAACCCAAGGATTTGAAATTGTTATATTAGTTCTATGGATTGTTTTGCTCCAACTCGAGTTAGGTTCTGTAAAATCTCTCAAAATTTGAATAGCCCATACATCTGATAACACTTCAACTTTTAGCTCAAAATATCTATTAACAGACATATCAGAAGGCATATTTATATAACTACCATTTAATTCTCCAAAGTATAAACCCTCATCCACAATAGTTTTTAAGTCCGTTCCTTTTGCAATAGTTCCTACTGTATTGTAGCTTCCTCTCATTTTGTTTCTTGTTATAGAATTGTTTTTATAATTGATATTATCTATCGCATCAGTTCCAACTACAGGAACGCTACCACCAGTCATTGCTTCTTTTACTTCTTGATTCAAATTAGACATTCCATAAACCTTTGTATCCACATAATATTTATCTGCTTTATTGGTACTTAAAGTTCCTAGATCAACTTTACTCGCCTTCTCTTCCATTTGCGAACTAAGTTCATTAAGTCTTACAGTATATTTTTCTTCAATTTTTCCAGAAGTTTCTTCAAAATATTTATTCCACTCATCAATTTTGGCTAATGAAATAGTTAGAGCACTAAACTCATTTGTAGATTCTAGAGCATAATCATTTCTAAGAGATCTTCTAATGTCTAAAGTAAAAGGAATTAAAGACAATGTATCATTGCCTTGATAAATTGTTAAATCTAATTTTAATTGTTCTTCAAAAAACAATATCTGTGATGTTAATTGAAGTTCACAAATTCCTTTTGGTCCATCTATAATTTTTAAATCATTAAATATTTTACTTCCATCTTTCTTAACCCCGTATACTCTAACTGTTCTGCCAGTTAACGCAAAAGGTACTCCATTGTTCAGCAGCTGAAATAATAAGTACCTTCCTGTATCCATTTGCTTGCATATTACTGGATTATAATTTTCTTTATCTATTGTTAAACTTATTGATTTCAACAACATTTTACTCATGCATTAGACCTCCTAGTTTGTCTAGCGGGGTTTCCACTAGATCCTTTTCATTATTAATAATTTCTTCGTTTGGCAATACATTTATATATTCTTCAAGCCTATCATTCTCATAACCCTTTCTTTTAGCTTCAATCTTCCAATTAAATTTTATAGGAAATTCACTTGCTATTATAAAGTAATCTTGAGTTTTTTCAGAAACCCAAATATCTCCTCGTCCATATTTTGTTAAAAATACATAGTAATCAGTTAAATCAACACTCTCTTTATATATATTATCTAAAAGTATTATTGACTCATACCTATTTTCAACTGACTTAGTATAAGATACTCCTGTATCTGTAAATAATGGCTCACAATCTTCTGTAGCATAAAATAATCGTTCACCGTAATGCTCTGTTTCTTGTATGCAATTTTTAGTACCTACAACAGCAAAATTCTCATTTACTTTAAAACTTTTATTAGCTATCCAAGAATTATTTTGACCAAAAAGCTTATTATCATCTCCATCAGTTCCTTGTAATCCATAACACTTAACATATCCATTTGTTTCTAGCTCACCTTTGAACTTTCCACCTGCAATTACATCCTTAACAGCACTTATAGATCTGTTTGATTTTAAATCTTTATTAGCTACCCAAGCATTAACAGCTCTAAAAAGTTTATTATCAATATCATCTTCAGATTGGAGTCCAAGTGTTTTAATAAAATTTAAAACTTCTATTTCTTTAAATTTAGTATTATTTTTGAATGAAACACTCTCATTTACTTGTATTGCTTCTTCATGTAGAATATCATCTTTATCAAAAGTTATATAACTTTTATATTTTCCATCTTCTATTTCATAAGCTAAAGATAGAGCTGACCCCTTTCTATTTGCTATTGCTAGTCCAGTTTTGAATTCATCACTTGAAAATCTAGTTGAATAAATTTTAGCTATTGCTTCTCCTAATCCATCCCAATCAAAAAAATCAAGTTGATTACCATTTATGTTAATTGCTCTTAATCCGTTCTTCATGAACTGAATTCCATTTTTAGTATCAGTTAGATCCAATCGTAAGCTACCGTCCATACTTTCTAGTATTCCACCTCTAATACGGTCAGCTAACATTGTACCAGCTATTATTAAATCAGCAACAAATCCCTTTGCTGTCCCAAACGTTCTCCAATTCCAAGTACCATCTGCTTTTAGTTCTTCAGCTATCATAAAGCCTTTAGTTCCTATCGCTGTAGCTCCATAAAGGTCTCCAGGTATTAAACATTCAAATAGTATAGCAACTCCATCATGTTTATCAGCATTATCCACCATAGCCCTCATATTATTACTTAATAAGTTTATTGTTCCTTCTAAATATTGTGATTTTAATCCATTTTCATTAAAGAAACTTTCTATCTTCGCTTGACTATTTTGCATTATTATTTGCTTATCTGTTAAAGTACCTATTTTATTGCCAAATAAATATGTGTTATTCATAGGATTAAGAAGATCTAATGATATTTCTATAATTCTAAATCCTTCATTCACTCCAAAAACTTTACATTCTACAGGTATTTCATCACCAAGATTATATTTTTCATATGTATTATTAATCTCATACATATCTGCAACTTTCATCTTAAGACTTCTTTTAGCTTTTGAAATTTCTTTTAAATATGCTTCACCTTTTCTTTTAAGATTTTCAGCATTAGTTACATCATCCCAATTATTAGACGTTTCTATTAATCCATAGGCTGATACTGCTTCATTATTAATTATATAATCTTTACCACTATTAATATCCTTTATATTTAGCCGATTGCCTACTTTACTATCTTGAGTACCATCATTCATATCTGCCCCTAATGGTATCAACTTAGTATATATTCCAGTAGTATCATAATCTATTTGAAAATCTAACATATTCTCTCCAAATATTATCGCTTGTTTACTTATCGACCCTGTATCTAACAAGTAATCTAAATATTTAATCCCATTAACCTTTCTTAAAACAAAAAAACCACCTAATCTTTTAGGTAGCCTATCCAATAAGAAAGGTAATGTTTTATCATAGTTAGACATTCTATATAAATTTGATGTTACCGTAACATTTCCTACATATATTTTCTTATAATCCTCAACTTGGCTATTATGTTCCTCTAAAACCTCTCTTAAAAAATTCTTTACTGAATAATTATGCCATTCTCTTGGTCTTATAGTCGAATCATTTAAATATGCTAATTCACCTTCAAATATTAATAACTTAGATAAACCTGTATTAAAGCTATCAGATGGATTAATCATTCTACCGTAAAATACCTCGTTCCCTTTATCATCTTCAACTAAAATATGACTTTTAAATTCTTGAAATTCATTAAAAGCTCTATGAACGGCTGGAACATCTATTGTTATAGAAGGAACTGAATTTAACCCAAACTTTCCTTTTGCATTAATAACCTTAGGAGCACCCTCACTCTCTGAATAATGATGTAATATTACTTTTTCCGCTCCATTGAAAAGTGAAATTTTATACATTTATAGACCTCCTAACTTATACGATATGTTAAATTCTATTGCTCCATCAGTCAAAAGCTTAATTTCATTCATTCCTTCTTTGAATACTATATCAAACTCTCTATTTACTCCCTTTTTCAAGCTGTATGTTTTACCTTCATATTCTATGTTGCAAACTCCAGAAGCTTCTATAGTTGGTGTATATGGCATAAATGACCCATTTAAATAAATACTATCATTTCTATTTAAGATTTTTAAATATTCAATATCCTCTTCATATCTCCAAGGATAACATTCAAATACTATAGTTAAGTTCCCTAAAAAACTTATTTCTTCTAAACTACTTATATTTTTTAATTTAGCCATATAATATCCTTCTATATCGCTTAATACCAATTTAGAATAATTAGGTCTCATTAACCAACTTAAAACCCGCCCGTATAAATTATATAAACCAACTCTATCATAGCCCTCAATATTAATACCTATTTCTATAGTTCTATTATTAAATATAGGTCCATTTATATAACTATAATCTATTACTTTAGATGAAAATGGAACCTCTACAGCATAACTTTTAGGAGTAGGGGTTCCTATAATTCTTTTGGTAATTATTAAAATATTATTAAATACTTCATCTGAATTAATATTATTAAAGTCTATCCAACTCAAATTATTATCCCCCTTGCTTCTAATGAGCTCTTATTCCCCAATACTCTATTGGTTTTATCTGCTACTACTTCACCATCTAAAACAGTATAATTTTTTATTATAATTTCTTGTTCTTTATTATTTTTATTATATTGACTTGTACCTTGATTAAATTCTTTATTTTCTTTAGCTGTAATAACTCTTTCACCCTTGTGTAGCCTTGCTACATATCCATCAAAAGGCACATAACTTAATCCATTATAATGTGATCCATCTACTCCGTCACTCATTTCAGATTTAGAACTTTTCCAAAAAGTAAGCTTATCTTTAATCCAGTTTACCTTTTCACTAAACCAACCTGTAATAGAACTCCAAATAGATTTACATCCATCCCATACAGAGTTTAACATTTCTTTACCTGCACTATACATAGATGAACTAATTCCTTTAATAGTTCCTATAGGATCATTTATTGCACCACTAAACCAAGTTTTTAAAGCATTCCAAGCATTAGTTGCACCCTCTTTAATTTTATTAAATGAACTAACTGCTGCATTTAATAAATTAACTCCTATGCTTAGTAATGTATCTACTATAGTATTTAAGAAATTATTAAATACTGATTTAATATTTTCCCATAGATTACAAACAAATATTTTTATTCCATTCCATACACCTTCCCAGTCACCTTTAAAAAGTGCTGAAAATATCTTAAATATATCTGAAATAGCATCAAATACTGTTTTAAATATCAGCTTCATATGTTCAAATAATCCTGTAGTGAATATTTGTATTCCCAAGAAATTATTTTCCCATAAGTTCTTAATAGTTGTTACTATTGATGTAATAATATCTTTAACTGAATTCATAACATCAACTATACAGGTTCTAATTCCACCGAAATCAGTAGCAATAGCAATCGCTAACCCAGCGACACCTGCAACTATTAACCCTATTGGTAATAAAAATGCACCAACTGAAACACCTGCAGCCGTTGCCGCCGCACTTACAAATCCAAAAGCTACCTGTAAATTAACAAATAATCCTATTCCACTTCCTACTATAGTTAATAATGATCCTAAGGCTGCAATCATTCCACCAACAATAAGAACTGTTTTTTGACCTTCTGGAGTTAGATTAGTAAAACTTTGTGCTAGTTTTGTTATCCATTCTGTTACGTTTGTTACTATAGGTAGTAATTGTATTCCTAGTTCTATACCTGCATTTTTCAATTCATTAAATGCTTTTTTAAATTGCTCTATTGGTGATGCATCTATCTTTTCAAATGCCTCTTGTGTTGATCCAGCACTTGACCCCATTGCCTTTAGTATTTCATTATATTCAGCACCTGCGCCACTAGCCAACACCATTGCCGCACTACCAGCCTCAGTACTCCCGAACATATCTTTTAATACCATTCCATTCTTTTCAGCATGTTCTGTTAAAGTGCCTAATATTTCAGTTGTTCCCATTCCTTCTTTCTTTAAATCTGCAAATCCTTTTCCTGTTAAATTCCTTAAAACTTTATCAGTCTTACTTCCTGCTGATGTTAATTCTCCAAGCATAGACTTCATATAAGTCCCTGCTTCTGCTGTTGCAATACCATTCTTAGTCATAAGAGCATAACCTGTACTTAATTCTTCAATACCAAAATTAGCTGCACTAGCTACTGGAATAACTGAACCAATGCTAGAGGCTAATTCATCAACTGTTGTTTTACCCAAATTTTGCGTAGTAATAAGCATATCACTTACTTTTGTGGCATCTTCTGTTTTAAGTTTATAACCATTAATTGCGGTAGTCATTACATCTACTGCTTTAGATCCACTAGTAAAACCACCTTTAGCAAGTTTCATAGCTTCAGTAGTAAACCCTATTGCCTTAGTTTGGTCTACACCAGCAGATATAGCCCCATATACCGCTTCACTAAATTCACCAACTGCTATACCACTTTCACTACTAGCTTTTAATAAATCTTTTTTATATACATCAAAATCAACACCTGATGAATCTAATAATGTTGATACCTTAGCAAATGACTGTTCAAAATCAAGTGCTAACTTTCCACTCGCTACTCCAACTCCTACTAGTGGAAGTGTCAAGCTCTTAGTTAGTGTTGACCCAACCTTTTTAAAGTTTTCTCCAACCTTCATTGTTTGTGACAGTTCTTTACTTATTCTTTGTGCTGCCCCTACACCTGCTGTTGCTACCTTATTCATTTCATCTTTAAAACCAGCTATATTAGCTTTTATATCAACTTGTAAAGGAGCTAATGAAATTCCACCTAATGCCATCTATTCACCTCCTCTACTTTGATATTCTCTTATTGACTTTATATCTGCTTTAGTTTGATTTAATCGCCAAAGGGTTTTAAGAAATTCCCGACCCTCGTCACTCTGCTTTAATCCATTTATCCAAGCATCTCTTTTATATAATAGATACTTTGAATAAGGTAATACACTTACTTCATTAAAGTTCAAGCCCGTATATTCACTAATAGCCTTTACTTCTGATGTTATGCATACTAAATCACCTTCCCATTCCTCTATTGGAAAGTACTTACCTATAATGGCTTTTCCAATCTTGCCTTGTGGAATAGGAATAATTAGTTTGGGTTATTATCTGTATCTCTTATAGATCCTAATACTTCGTTTATAATAGCCTTTAGTATTCTTGGAGTGAATATATCTAATTGAGCCCTTGTAAACTTCTTTGCACTTGTATTATTATTTAAAATTTCAACTACCATATTAATCTGCCTTTCTAAACCATCTTCATTATCTTCAATTTTAGAAAACCTCTTTACCATTCCTATGGATGGCTCATTAACTTTAATTAACTCACCACCTATCATAAAATCCATTGTTTTATCCATTAATAAATCTAAATTAACCATTTTAAATCCTCCTGTATAATTAAAAAGAGAGTGTCAAAGCACCCTCTAAATTATTATTTTTTTTCTTTTTCTACTTCTTTAATTTCTACCTCTACTTCTTTAATTTCTACCTCTACTTCATCATTTCTTATAGATTCTAATAAAGCTGGTACTGATTCTTCTAATTCTTCTTCAAATTCTGCTAAGAAATTCTTTATATATTCTATAGCTGTTATTTCTGCATCTACTGTAACTTCCTTATCTGCGAATTCTAACGAAAATCCATTCCCACCTTGACCAATCATAGTAAATCTTATTTTTTTACCACTATCTTTTTCATGAACAAACCTAATAAGTACAGTTTTTAAAACTCCACCTTTCCCAAATGTTAGCTTTCTTACTTTTTTAGTAGAGTCTGTTGTAAAGTTAGCTGTTGATAATAATGCTAACCTTTGTAAATCCCATGAAAGTATTCCTGTTTTTGCTGTTAGCTCTTCATTTGTTATAAATGATTTAACGGTCTTCCCATATTGATTTTTAACATCATATTTCTCCGGCTTATAATCTACACTAAATCCGCCTGAACAATGACCAACATTATTCGCAGCTATCTCAATAACTTCATGGGTTGGCATTTCTGTACCTGAAAATTCATACATAAATACTTCGCCTGCACCTAATAATATTTCATCTCTTAAACTACCCATTATTTGCACCTCCAATTAATAATAAAGATGCAGGATACTTCCCACATCTGAATTGAATCATTATACAAAGAACCTCCACCAGCATAACCACTTCTAAATACTATGTCGTGATTCACTAATGAAGGTTCTCTATCTTCCATATCTAATTTTTTTAATATCTTTTCTCTTAGTTCTAAAGCATTGTCAAAATCATAATCTATAATTTTGACTTCTACTTGGCTTTGTTTAATTACTCCACCATTTATAGGTACTACTATATATGTTATATATGGAGGTCTTCCTGTTCCAAACATTGGAGTAACCTTTAATCCTGTTATTTCTTTTAATATATTCTTAATTGCTATTTCTAACATTTTAAACACCTGCTAATATCTTAGATATTTTATCTTTATTTTTCAATTTTGCCTTATCTAAAAATGGTTGTGGCTCCTGACCTTCTGTTGTATGCCAGCCTTTATACTTACCAGCTTTAACTTCATACTTCCAAGGTGTCTTTCTACCATTTCCATCAACTGCATATATTCCTGTGCCTTGATGCACATAAGGGGCTATTTCAGAACTACTAAATACAGTTCCAACTATTTCGCTAGATGTTATGTTAACGTCATTACTAATACTAGCCCTAAGTGGCCCTTGATCTATAGGACATTCAATCTTTGCATCTCTTTCAACAACTAAACAAGCTTTTTTCATATTCTTAGCTACATTTTGAATAATCTTAAGGGTTGCATTTTCTATACTTCTTTCAAAATCCTTATTAGACATCTGTATCAACTACCTTAAGTAATAAAGAGTTTAATCTACCTTTAGGATTAGCACCAACAACATCATATACGACTTCATTGTCTATTAACCTATTTATACCCTCTTTAATATTTTTATTAAATGTTAGCCCTGTGTGGCTACTAGAATTATATTTAATACTTTGAGTGTTTAAAGTATCATTAGTTTTATATATAGCTACTAGTGTATCTTTAACATCTTTCCATATAAATTTTTCTGCTCCACTTGGACTTTCAACCTTTTCTTTTACTTGAAGTTTAACCTTTTTCATTTCTGAATTTATTGACATAGTATCACCTCGGTAATTTTCTTAACCTTTTAATCTTTTTTAATGTATCTTTAGGTAACCCATCTATAAAACTTTGACTAACTCCACTATAGCTTTCATTAGATAAACCCTCTGAACCTATTTTATTAGCTCTTATAATTGCTATCTCTTTAACTATCACTATTGCTTTAGTTGGTATAGTATCCTCTTCCGATAAATTTATATATTCTTTTACCTCTTCTATTGAATCTTCTATTATATCTAACAATAATTCACTATCCATATCTGCTAATCCTGGCCTTAATATCAGTGAATCTAATATTATATTTTGCATAAAGTCACATCCTAAATAAAAGGTACTCTTTCGAGCACCTTCACTTTCTATTCTTGATCTTCTACATCAACTTTTTTTACTTCCTTTACTGTTGCTGTTTTTACACATGCATAAATTGCATCAGCTTTATTTTCTAATACAAAACAATCATAATATACTCTACCCTCACATAATTCCCCCGATATTCCAGGAACATCTGTATGAGTTTTATATTCTGCAAGTTTTACTGGTGATGTAGCTGCCATTGAGTGTGTAATTATAAAATGTACATTTGCCCCAAGTCTATTAGCCGGAACTCTCACAACAGGCATATCATCAACCATTGCTACTATTCCTTTCACTCTCATTTCTTGTCCTATTTCTGTATCTAATATAATATCTGTTGATTGTTTCATAAGCTTATATGTAGCCGGTGTTACATATAAATATCTTCCTACTAAAGGTACTTCTGCCTCTTCTTGTGCTTCTGTTCCAGCTGTTATCTCATCATAAATATTTGTTTTAGTTAATGATGCTACAACTTTCTCATTTCCTGCCCCGCTCAGAATATTATTGAATCTATAGGCATCAACTTCTGGAATTATAACTTCTTTAATTTGTCTAGCTAATGCTTTACCAGCATTTAATGCTCCTCCTGTTTCGTCCTCATCCATCTTATCAATTGCAAAACTAAATGATCTATCTTTAGTCATTGTCATTTCTTGTGATCCTACATTTAAATCTTCTACTTCTCCATATCGACTATTACCAGTTCTCTTATAATCATTCATTTTAGAAGTCGATACATTATATACAACTACTGTTTTAGCCCCTACAAAATCAAAATCTTTATTAATTGCCCCTTCTGATTTAGCCTCTGCTTTAAATTTCTCATCTACCGCACCTGAATATTTTTTTGCATAATCTGTTACTGCCATGTTACATCTCTCCTCTAATCATATTATTATTAAGAATTAAATCCTTCTAAAAATGGGTCGCTTGCCGCTTGTCCTCCACCAGAATTATTTGGTGTTGTACCTGTTATTTTTTCTTCAAATAGATCTTTATAATTTTCTTTAATCCCTTTGAACTGTTCATCAAGTCCCTCAATCTTTCCACCTTCTGCAACAACAATTTTTTCTCTATCAAATTTACTAGCAAGTAAATCACTGTGCTTAGCCTTATTTGTAGTTAATAACTTGTCTATTGCACTATCAATAGTTAAATTCTTTATTTTACTATCACTATCTGCTTTAAGAGTTATAATAGTATCTTCATGAGCCTTGATAGTTGCTTGTAAAGTTTCATTATCCTTATTGTTCTTTTTTAAATCAGCTACTGTTGTATTAGCAGTTTTAAGTTGCTCTTCAGCATCTTCCTTTTGACCTTTAAGCTTAGTGTATCTTTCATCTGCATTCTCTAAGCTAGTAGTATAAATCTTATTAGTAGCCATTCCTGCCATAACTGATTTAACCTGTTCATCTGTAAGACCTTGAGCTTTTAATAATTCTTCCATTTTCATTGTTTATCCCTCCATCTACGCTTTTTACAAGTGTTGCTCTTATAATGAGTTTACTAATCCATTCTTTTACGCCTTCTGTATAGTAATAAAAGGCATAATAAAAAGCCTTAGCTTCCTAAGACTTACTTAAATTTATTCATATTATTAAATTGCTTACACCTAATACGGTGTCTATTAGTAAATAAATGTTCATAATGAATTCTAGCTATTAATTTCTCTAACATTTTTCCTCCTTAATTTTAAGTATAAATAAAAGCACCTAGTCTTCTAAGTGCTTTTACCATTTGATTTATCCATTTCAATTTTTAACTCTTTTCTTAATTTATCTACTTTTTCATCATTTCCTAAAGAAACATTAAGTTTAATATCCGCCATTAATTTTCTAGCCTTTTGAGTATTAATGTACACTATATATCAATTTACTTTTTAAAATACTTATTTACTATTCTTTTAACTTTATCTCCATATTCATAATTATTACTATACTGTTCTGATAACTCATTTGTATCTTTTAAATATGATTGAGTAAATGCTTCAGCCATAAATTCATCTACACTTTCAAGTGAATATGATGAGATAACCTTAGAATAGTCATTTGCAACTTCTTTTGTATATTCTCTTCTGACTTTTTTTATCTCTTTCCAAAACTCTTTATTATCTGTTAATTTTAATTTATCTGAATTTGTCATAGCTAAGGTATGTGCAAATTCATGAACTATATCAAATGTCCTAGTGCTAGATAAATACATATCATAAGCCATATTTACCTTTCCAGCCTCTTTCCCATTTTTATTAACATAAACGCTGTTCAAACTAGTATTATATTGACTAGATAAATCTATTATTACCTTTTTAACTGTTTCAACTCTTTTTGATTTCATTCCCTCTAAATTGAAGTTTATTTTTTTACCATTTTTATTAATTGCTTCTACAGTATCTTTAATAATTGGTAAATAAGTACATCTACAATTTGCATGTAATGGTAATACTGGTCTTTTCTTTATTTTATATACTTTCCCATGCATTGCTCCACACACTTCACAAACTCTTTCATCTTTTGCTGCCCAAACTTCAACCTCTTCACATCCAGCATCTTCATATCCTTTAAATGCACTTTCATTAAGATAATGCATTGTTTCTGTTCTTATAAGTCTATGAGATACATTAAATCCACTATTCATCATATTGTTTAATTGTATAGCCATTTCAGTAATAGTCTTTCCTTGAGTAATTCCATTTGTAAGAATATCATTAAGATTAACCGCTAATACTTGTGTATTCTTCCATAACCTTTCTGAAAAGTTACTTCCAAGCCATGCCCTATCCATCATTTCCTCCATTACCTTTTTAGGCACCTTTGCAAACTCCGTTTTCCCTAACTGGGCCATAACATTTTTATAAGTTCCATCAAACCCTTCTGACATATTATCCTTTCCAAACTTTTCTACTGATTCTCCAAGCTCTTTTATAACATTCTCCATATTTTCTTGTAATTCTGTAAGTCTTCCAAACTTATGCATATCACTTAACATAGGTGTTGATGTTTTAAGCTTCTCTGCTACTTTATATAATTCCTCTGATATATTAAGGCTTGCCTCTTGATACATTTCTAATAAATCTTTATTCCTTTGCTCTAAAGCATTATATATTTTCCAAGTACCATTAGCTATTCTTTGCTCCCAATACTCACTACTCTTCATTAACTCCACCACCAACTACTGGAATCTTATCTTGGAATGGTAGATTTACTTTATTCTGTTCTTCTATAGCCTTTTCCTCTTCTTCAATATTCTTTACCCATGGATGATTTCCAATAATAGTTTTATTACTTATAGTTCCTTTACTATTATTACAATTAGTAATTACTTCTGATTCATTTATTTCCATATCTCTATTAAATATTATATCTACATCAATATCTTTATAAGTACCTAGTCCAGTTTCTGAAAGGTATATATTTATAAAGTATAGTAGGCTTTCTATTCCCATTTTGAATTCAACCTCTAATGCATTACACTTTAAATCTAATCCACTATACATAAATCTAAGTGCTACTCCTGAAGGTGATGATCCAAACTTATCTAAATCTTTATTAACACTTTGCCCATCTTCAACTAAATCTCTCTTAAGTTGCTCATAATGTTCTTTTAAAGCTGTAATATCCATTTGTGGTGTCAATGTATCCACCCCACCTTCTTCAGGATCATCTATTAATACTGCTCTATTTTCATTTAAATTTTTCATAAACTCATTTATATCTTCTCCACCGTAACCTTTTAAAATATAAATCAGATTTTTAACCTCTTCAACATAGTTAGCAGCTTCACTTCTACTTAAGTCATATGCATCAAGTAAAGACTTAACAAACTTTATATCTGGTAACTCTATTCTATTATTTTTAAAGGGTACAAAGGGTACTTTTCCCCAACTACACCAATCTTCACCTTTTTTATAATGTGCAATGGGCCCATTGTTATCATAATTATTTTCTATATATGGAATTAAATTATTATTATCTAATTTATAATAATTCACTCCATCAACTGTCCATACCTCTACATTTGTTATAGTTTTTCTTTTATCCCCTTGCCAAGCAACTGTTTCATATACTCTTATCATGCTATCTAATTCCATATGACTATTATCTTTCCATATTGGGATACATTGCTCACTAGGTATAATCATTGTATTAAATTTACCATCTTCATCTATATAAGCTTGTAGCCATGCTATACCTTTATTACTTGATTCATATCCTAGACCACTAATCTTATATTGAAATTGCTTTCCTAATGTTTCTTTAAGCTTATCTAAATACTTTTCATCATTACATTTAATGCTTAAATCTTTAGTAAGTAAATATGCTACCTTTTCATCAACCATATTCTTATACTTGGAATGTGCTAACTTATTATTTGCTTTATAAGTTTCTTCAACTTCAGCACCTTTAATTTTTTTAGTTATTTTCCTTGAAAAAATATCATTGTCAACTTGATAATATTTATCTCCTACTAACATCCAACTTCTTTTACCAGAACTATTAAATTCTTTTATAAGTGTCTTAACCTTATTATCATTCAAAGTATTATCTTGTATTGCTAACATACCTGCTTTCACTCCCTTTCTTACTTTATTCCATATTTCTTTAACGCCCACCATATCAACCTCTTCACTTTATAGTCATATGTTATATATTTTGATAACGATATTTTTCCTAAGTAAATTCAATGCCTTTAACATAATCAAAACTAATAATCAAAACTATTTATTAAAATATTGCTAAAATGTCTTTAATCCACTACCTTTTATGTCTGATACTTCATAATCATCTAGTGCATACCATATTGCTGATAAAGTATGAGGATCTATATTGAATTCATCTTCTATTGGCTCTCCAGTTTTAGAGTCTATTTTAAAAGTTAACTCTTTTAATTCTTCCATTGTACTAATACAACTATCGGCACATATTATCTTTTTAAACCTTTTGACCTTTTTAGTGTACATTGACCTAGACCCTTGGAACTTTTTACAACTTTTCATTCTGAACCCTTCTTGCTTATAATACTTAATAGCTTTAGGCTCTGCACAATCTGCTTTTATTAATTCTCTACTTTCCTTAAACTCAGCAATATCTTTTGCAATCTCTGGATCTGTTTTATTCTTACTGTAGTATTCCCAATAGATATATAATATTTTCTCATCATGATCTACTGCTAATCTAACTACTGCATTGTAAGATGTTACAAATCCAAAATCCATACCATTTCTAAGTAATGGATTCTTTATTTCTTTAATTGCTTTCATTACCTCTTCTTTAGGAGCTACTTCAAATTGTGGGAATACTAATAATCCATTTATTCCAAACTTCCCTTTTCTTGCTATTCTCCACAGGTCTGGGTCATGTTGTTTTAGTTCATCTAGTGTTTCAATGTACTCTTTGGGCACAAAAAAATTATCATCTACTGTAGAGTGATGATAATATGTTTTACCCTTTACTATTATTCTTTTCTTATATAACTCTTCATCATTTAGTATGTTTATATTATTTTTTCTATCTTCAAAAAAGTGCTTATAACACCAATTGCTTTTAGATACTGGATTAGTAGATAAAATAATATGGTTACTTAACTTAGGATGTCTTAATCTTCCTGTAAGCTCCTTGAACCCTGCATACTTAACCTCACTACATTCTTCTATCCAAACAATAGATACTCCATTCAATGATTTTAATTTCTCTGGCTTATCCATACCTTTAAATATTATTCTTGACCCATTAAAGAAACTAACCCTCATAGGTGATGATGTAAATTTTATTATACTTTCATCTAATCCTAGTGCTATAGAAACCTCTTCTAATAATGAGTAACACGAATCTCTTAGTGTATCAAATACTTC
>JAVWCU010000017.1:0-18406 GCA_036648855.1 Bacilli bacterium | reverse complement strand
TATTATATCATTTTCAACAACATCACCCTCTTCTTTTATTATATTTCTAATATCTCCACCAAATCTTGGATCTGTTATAGCATTAATTGTTACCGTTCCCTTATAATTTGATTTTTTCCCAATCACTATAAATGAACTTGCTCCATCAAAAAAGTCATTTACAATATTTGTTTTTAAATTAATTTCATGTGTAATATCGTGGTTTAAAATTTTTCTAATATATATCTTCATTTTCTAATATCTCCTTACTCCATTGTTCCGCAATAGCTCTAGCAAATCCAGGAAAAGTCTTACTTCTAAGAGTTCTCCTCTCATCTGCACTTTTTGCTTTTGTTAAAGCATCTGAATACCATTTTGGTAATCTTTTCCCACTTTTCAATGTAACATATTCACCTTTATCTACCATATTTGTTGGTTGTAAAGGTGAAAGATTTTTAAGCCATAAACACGTTGCTTTTGAAAACGGATCTCCAAACCAATATGGTTGTATTATTTGATCAGGCTTTCTATATCTTTTACTCATTATACCAACCGGATTTTCTACAGCTATATGTTCTATTTCAGAATTAGCTAATGCTAGGAAAAAGTTTGCACCATCTTCTCTGTCTTGTGCTCTATTTAGAAATCTAGGATGAGGTCTTCTTTCTTCAATTGGTAGATCTTTATCATCAGGATGATAATACCATCTAGCTCCACTAACTGCTAAATATGTACACGGTGGATGAGCAATCATTAAATCCCATTTGCCATCAATTTTTACTGATTCTCCGTTTTCTAAGATTCCACCTTTATTTTTAATTACTTCTAAAATATCCAAATTTAAATGCCATTCAGGATGACCTCCACTACATTTTAACAAGTCACAACTAAATGCATTATGTCCTAATTTTCTGAATTCCATGCAAACTCTTTGACTCTCTTCACAAGCAACTAAAACATTTAATACTCTTTTATTATTATTCTTTTCTGTTTTTATTACTACTTTATAATCTTTTTTTGCACAAGATATTGGTTGAACATCATCTTCATCTAAAACATTAGCTACAGCTATTGCTATATTTTTTGCAAATGGAACTGGAACTGCATTTCCTATCATTTTATATCTATAAGCATTAGATCCTAGGAATTCGAAATCCATAGGAAACCCCTGTAATAATCCTGCTTCTCTTATTGTAATACTTCTTGCTTGTTTTGCATCCGGATGTATAAATAAAAGTCCGTCTTTATATAAATGAGAAACAATAGTTGGTGAGGGTTTATTCCATTCTAAGCTTCTATATTTATTATGATTCGTAGTTTTCCCTGTTACCGATGTATAAAAATCGAGTTTTTCCTCTGTTGTATATTTGTTCATGTCATTTTCTACCCATTTTTTAAATACTTGAATATCTCTTGAATTATTGTATCTTGCTTCATGATCAGCAATTATATCTGTTCCTATTAAAACATGAGATTTATTTCCATTTTCACCTTTAATTGCTTTTTCAAGAGGTTTAAATTTTGGTAATTCTCCAATAGCATCTTTAACAGTTTTTTTATTTTTAGTTGATTTTAATTCGTTTAGGGCATAATAGAATTCTTCAGGTGTAGTTTTATAGTCTTTTTTTACTCCTATAATGATAACACGTCTTCTATCTTGAGGGGTTTCAAAATCTGCTGCTGAAAATATAGTTTCTTTTAATTGCTTTGGATTTTTTATTTCATATCCAATATTTTCAAATGCATCATATATTCTATTTATTACCAATTTGTCTCCTGGTTTAGCACTTAAAATTCCAGGAACATTTTCAAAAATAAAAACTTTAGGTTCATAATGTTTTACTACTTTAACAAAACTTTCAAACAAATAATTTCTATAATCATCTTTCATCGAATTAGGACTTTGTGCTCTTCCAGCTAGCGAATAAGCTTGGCAAGGAGGGCCTCCTATAATTACATCGACTTCATTCTTTCCAATTAAATAATCCAAACCACTTTTTTTAATTTCATCACTGTTATCATTTCCATATTCCTTAATTGACTCTTCAGACCAATTTCCATTAAACAATTCTTCTGTTTTTTGAATATCAAATCTAATAACTGACTTATAAGCTTCTTCTTCTTTGTAATACCATCGTTTAGATAAATTATTTCTTAATGTATCTACCATTGGCTTTTCCCATTCAATATGTGCTAAAAATTTAAATCTATTGGATTGTAAAAATCCTTCAGACAATCCACCACACCCAGCAAATAAATCAATAACATTATATTTCTTTTTCATTTATACTTCCTCCTAGTTGTCATTTGGTAATTTACTATAATCGTACTTTTCAAGAACAGGTTCTAAATTGTTAGATAATTTTTCCAATTCTTTAATAGCATCATCCAATGTATAATTATCATTTTTATTTTCCTTTATTTTTACTAAATTTTTTTTTAAATCAAACATTTTAAATCTAGTTTTTCTAACCTCATTCCTTTTTTTGCTATCAAAATCTAAAAGATCTAATTCTGATTTTTTATATTGTTCTACTAATTCTTTTAAATCTTTAGTCGGCTTATTTTTAAATTTATCTAAAGATAAAAAATCTAGAAATTCGTCATAACCTGCAACTTTTAATAATTTTTGTAAAGATAGGTCAAGTGCCTCTGCTATTTTTTTTAATGAATCTACATCTACCTTTTTTATTTTGCCATTAATTATATCATTTAAAGTACTTCTACTTATTCCGGATAATTTAGAAAGTTCTCTTTGAGAAATTCCTTTTGCAATTCTTGCATTTTCTATAATATTTTTAAGTTCTTCCGAGTTCATGAAATCACTTCTTTCTTCCTATCTTATCTAGTTGTATATACATTGTACACCTAAAATTTAAAAATGTCTATATTTTCGGACAAAAAGCACAAATAAATTTCCATATCATTAATACACAAAATTATGCGTTTTTTTGAACATCCATGCACTCAGTTGTGCACCTTACTTAGAATTTAACCTTTTAAAAAAATAGAAACATTTTTTATAGATTCTAAAAACTCAATTCCCACAAACTCTTACAAAATAAGAACAAAAAAAGTGATAGGCATTTCTGCCTATCTTCAGGGGGTTTTGGTTGAATCGCTCTCACAATTTAGTCCGTAAGAGCTACGTAGATATTCTCTACGCATTATAATCATAATATGAAAAAGACTAAAAGTCAATTAAATACACACCTACTTTTATGACTTTTTCTATTATAAATACAGTCTAATTATCATTAATAGATTTCATAAGGGTTTGCTTTACTTCCTCTTTGTCAAATGCAGTGTCAAGTAAATATTCATATGAATCATCCCTGGCCTGCACTAATATTTTATAGTCTCTTCTAACATTAGCAATTTTAAAAGCCATATCCCCACTCTGCTTAGTTCCAAATAAATCTCCATGTCCCCTTAATTTAAAATCCTCCTCACTAATAACAAATCCATCATTAGTTTTCTCCATAATTTTTAACCTATCAGTATCACTTCCACTTATCAAAATACATCTAGATTCTGCCGTTCCCCTACCTACTCTTCCCCTTAACTGATGAAGTGTAGATAATCCAAATCTATTAGCATCAAATATCACTATCATTGAAGCATTAGGCACATCAACTCCCACCTCTATTACAGTAGTACTTATTAATATATTAACTTTATTTTGTAAAAATTCCCCCATAATTAAATCCTTAGCACCCGTTGCCATCTTACCATGTATTAAATCAATCTTATACTTAGAGCCAAACGCTAAATTCATTTTATCCTTTAACTCATTAACTGTCGTTAAATCAGATACCTCACTCTCCTCAATCAACGGAGCAATAACATAAATTTGATGCTTGTTTTTTAGCTCTTCATACATTAAAGAAAGTACTTCTGGAATATCATTTTCCGTCCTAACTAAAGTCTTAACAGGAATTCTTCCTTTTGGCATTTCCTTAATAACAGAAACATCCATATCCCCATAAATAGTTAAAGCATAGGTTCTAGGAATAGGAGTTGCACTCATATATAAAACATCAGGCATTATACCCTTATTCTTCAAATTAGCCCTTTGGTTTACCCCAAATCTATGCTGTTCATCAGTAATAACCAAACCCAAATTTTGATAATGCACATCTTCTTGAATTAAAGCATGTGTTCCTACTATCATATTAATTTCCCCATTAATAAGTTTAAGATACACTTCCATCTTATCTTTTTTAGTCATAGACCCAGTTAATAGAGCTACCTCTACTTTAGTATGCTTAAATAACTCTTTCATATTATTATAATGTTGAGTTGCTAAAATCTCAGTCGGAGCCATTAATGCACTTTGATAACCACTTAAGTAATTAGCGTACATTGCTAAAATAGAAACAATTGTTTTACCACTACCTACATCACCCTGTAATAATCGGTTCATTCTATTTTTACTACCTAAATCTTTTATAATTTCCTTAACAGCTTTTTCTTGATCTCTAGTTAATTCAAAAGATAAACTTTTAATAAAAGAATTAACCATATCTATATCGATCTTTCTTTCTATACCTAAATTACATTTATGATTTTGTTCTTTTAAATAATTAATCTTAAACATAAAAGCAAATAATTCTTCATATTTAAGCCTAACACTAGCTTCTTTCAACTTCTCCATAGTGGGAGGATTATGAACTATATTTAAAGCTGTTCTTTTATTTGAAAAATTATACTTATCTAAATATTTAACCGGAATATAATCAATAACATCTTTACCATATGTCATAATTGCATTATTAATCATAGTCGCAATATTTTTATTAGTTAAACCACTAGTGCAATGATATACCGGTTCTATCTTTTCCTGATTAGTTAAAGTCCCAAACTTTATATCAGCAGCTGTAATAATATTCTTCGTTGAATCAAATTTTCCTAAAACAATAATCCCATTACCAATAGTTAATTGAGGTTTCAAAAAAGCTCTATTAAAAATAGAAACCCCCACTACCCCTGAAGGTGTTACTAGCCTAAAATTAAGCTTATTTAATCCACCTTTAAAACGTAATAAAATAGGAACACTTTCAATTTTCCCGTCAATGATAATTTTTTCTGTTTCTAATGAATCTTTCAAATCACTTCTTTTTAAAATATCATATCTAAATGGATAATGAGTCATTAAATCATCCACTGTAAAAATATTTATTTTATGCAGTAAAGATACTGTCTTAGGACCTATTCCCTTTATCTCTTCAACTTGAAGCATATCATCACGTCCTTTATCGCTCATATTATAACATATATTTAGTTATTCTAAAAGCAAAATTAAAGATTTCTATCACTTATTGAATGTTTCTTTATATAAGTAAAATAAAACTAATAATTTTCTAACATTTTAAACAAAAATGGTTGACAAATTAGCTCTTATCGATTAGTATAAGAATCACCAATTCACTTAAAGGCGAATTGGCGCTAGTATCACACTAGCCAACCCCTTTTTATTCTTTTTAAGGAGACTGACCTCAGGGGGACAGTCTCCTTTAGTTTAATTATTTATAAGACTTTATACAAAAAAGTAGATACATGAAAATAATGTAATCTACTTTTTTTGACTTATTCATTAATATTAATTTAACTTTTCCCTATTAACATATTTAAGTAATAAACAATTACCATATATAACTACTTGTCATTATCATTAGCTAACTGTTCATATTCATTATATCTTCTAATAGCATTATTCTTATTTTCCTCCAACAAATCCCTATAATGTTCTGGATTTATCTTTCGTAGTAAACGATATCTTTCTTCCCCTGCAATAAATTCAAAATATCTATTAAAATCTGCTTTGCTATCCAAATAAAACTTTCCCTCATCAGGATTATAATGAAATAGAGGAAAGTAACCAACTTCTACTGCTTTTTTTTGCTCATTATTTGCATCCTTCATACCCTTGACTATCCCCTGAGCAATACACGGAGCATAAGCAATTATAATAGAAGGACCATCGTAGTTCTCAGCCTCTAAAAAAGTCTTTAAAGTATGTTGCATATTAGCGCCAAGAGAAACAGTCCCCACATAAACATGTGGATAAGTAAGAGCCATTTTTGCTAAATCCTTTTTATTAGTACCCTTCCCATTTGCTGTGAATTTCGCAATTGCCCCTATTTGACTAGATTTTGATGCCTGACCTCCTGTATTTGAATAAACTTCTGTATCAAGTACAATAATATTAACATTTTCTAGGCTGGCTAAAATATGATCAATTCCACCAAACCCTATATCATAAGCCCAACCATCTCCACCTATAATAAAGAAAGACTTTTTCTTAATAAAAGGTTTTAACTCCCTAAGTTCAGTAATTGGGGAATGATCTACTATTTCATAAAGCTCTTGACTAGAAGTTTCATCAATATGATCTAAATAAGTAGTATATATCAAAACTTCAGAATCAGAAATACTTTTAATATTATTTTTAATTAAATTAGTTATTCGCTTTTTCATGGTATTATCAGCTATTTTCATTCCATAACCATATTCAGCATTATCTTCAAATAAAGAACTAGCCCAAGGAACAGAATAAGGCATATTAGGGGCACTAGCTCCATAAATGGAAGAACAACCTGTTGCATTACTTATTACCATACTATCGCCAAATAACTGAGTAAGTAACTTTAAATAAGGAGTTTCTCCACATCCACTGCAAGCACCTGAAAATTCAAACTTTGGAGTCTTAAACTGACTACCTTTTACTGTCTTAGTACTTAATACTTGCTTTTCACTAACTGAAGTAAACAAGTATTTATAATCAGCAGCTTCCTCTTTCAAAGATGTTACACTTTTCATTGTAATAGCCTTCTTTGAAGCTTTACCAGGGCATATACTTTCACATAATGTACAACCAGTACAATTAGGTATTGATGTCCCAATAATAAACTGATAATCTTCCCCCTTAATATTAGCAGGTTTTAACTTATTTTTAATACTAATAGGAGCTTTTTCCACTTCTTCCTTGTCAAGAAGGAAAGGCCTAATAACCGCATGTGGGCAAACAAATGAACACTGATTACACATAATACAGTTATCTGGATTATAACAAGGCACCATATCTGTATGACTACCAATTTCCAGCTTAGAAGTACCACTCTCATAAGTACCATCTGCCTGAGTAATAAAAGCACTTACCTTTAAAGAATCTCCCCTTCTACTATTCATAACTTCAAAAATAGTCTCCTCATTAACATTCTCATCAGACCCTATATTTAAATCTGTCACCTTTACTTCTGTTAGAGAAAGTATAGCCGTATCCATAACTAAAATATTCTTTTCAGCCACCTGATTACTCTTATCCGCAAATTTAAGATTAATACCATTTCTTATTTGCTCCTTAGCATAATCAAAATCAATAATCTTACCTACTTTAAAAATAATAGTCTCCATAATAGTACTGATTTTACCTTCTAATCCAGCTTCTTTTGCAATAGCAGAAGCATCAACTGTAAAGAATTTTATATTCCTTTTCTTTAAAATACCTTTATCATGATTAGTTAAATAATTTAAAATATCTATCCCCGATTTAGATGTATTTAAAAGAAATATTCCATTATCTTCTATAGTATCTAACATTAAAAACTTATGTAAATAAGTCTCATCTGTACAAGCAATAAGTTTAGGCGCCTCAACATAATAAGTTGACCTAATAGGCTCCTTACTAAACCTAAGATGTGACTTTGTTACACCTCCACTTTTTTTAGAATCATACTGAAAATATCCTTGCACATAAGCATTAGTAGCAGCACCAGTTATCTTCATAATATCTTTAGAAGCACTAACCATTCCATCTGATCCATAACCATAAATTAAAAATTCCGTATTATTATTAGGTATCTTAAAATCTTGATTATAAATTATAGATAAATTAGTAATATCATCTGTAATTCCCACAGTAAAACTTGTAAATCTATCTGAGTTATCTAAAAAATCATAAACACCTTTTATCATTGCAGGAGTAGTATTTTTACTAGATAAACCATACCTTCCCCCTAATACTTCTATATTTAAGCCACTACCTTTAATAGCATTAACCACATCTAAATATAGAGGTTCATTACTCCCTGCTTCTTTTGTTCTATCTAATACCGCTACCTTTAAAACTGTAGTTGGTAATTCCCTAATTAATTTTTTAATAGAAAACGGTCTATACAAATGAACTTCAATAAGTCCTACTTCTTCACCTATTTTATTAAGATAATCAACAGTCTCCCTTATAGTCTCACAAACAGAACCCATTGCAATAATTACTCTTTTAGCTACCCTTGATCCATAATATTGAAATGGTTTATATTCTCTCCCTGTAATAACAGAAACTTCCCTCATATAATTTTCAACAATATCTTCAAGCTCTAAATAATATTTATTCCGTGCTTCAGTAACTTGGAAATAAACATCATCCCCCTCAGCGGTTCCCCTAATAACTGAATTATCAGGATGTAGAGATCTTTCTCTAAAACTATTTAAGGCTTGAATATCAATTAAATCTTTTAACTTATCAGTATCAATCACTTCAATTTTTTGTAGTTCATGACTAGTTCTAAAACCATCGAAAAAATTAACAAAAGGAACTCTACCTTTTATAGCAGATAAATGCGCTACTCCTGTTAAATCCATAACTTGTTGCACAGATGAAGAGGCAAGTATTGCAAATCCCGTTGCTCTAACTGCATAGATATCTTGATGATCCCCTAAAATTGATAAAGCATGTGTAGATAAACTTCTAGCTGCTACATGAATAACTGCAGGTAATAATTCTCCTGCTAGCTTATACATATTAGGAATCATTAATAATAAACCTTGACTAGCTGTATAAGTCGTTGTCAAACAACCACTCTGTAAAGACCCATGAATCATTCCCGCTGCTCCAGCCTCAGATTGCATCTCAACTATATTAACTCTTTCACCAAAATAATTCATTTTATTATTCTTGCTCCAAGTATCCGTTAATTCTGCCATTGGAGATGATGGAGTAATTGGATAAATTCCTGCTACCTCCGTAAAATTATAAGAAACATAACTACAAGCTTCATTACCATCCATTATTTTATATACTTTTTCCATACTTTTACGCTCCTTATTATATATTTATTATAAAACATAATTCTAAAAAAAGATAGATTATTAACTAGAAGAATCATTTCTAATAAAGCACCTACTCTATTTTTTAAACACTTATTCAAGTATAAAAAAAGAGCAGTTAATAACTACTCTGTAACTATCCATGCCGTAGGAAGATTTCTTAAGCCCTCTGACCCACCTGCTACTGGATGATTATAAACATTTTTGTTAACAATAAGAGAAGTTGAAGAACCACCATCTAAATTACCAGCATTATAAGCTCCATACTTAACCATTATATCTGCTAAATCACCCATGTCAGCCCCAATACTATCAGCTCTTCTACCATCAATAATTAACATTAAAACAATTCCATCTTTTCTTTGTCCAATAGCACTTCTTGGAGCAATACCCCAACCGCCATTGCCTTTTATAAAAGAAGGCTTACCATTAACTACTAAGAATGGACCAAATTCTATGGCATCTCTCATACCCATTTGCAAGGCTTGATTTTTAGACATTCTACCTAGGACAAATTTATTTTCCTTAGTAAATCCCATGAATCCACCGCCTACACGAGCATCTTCATAGTCCCAAACCACTTTTCCATCTTTAATAACTGTTCCATGAGGAGTTGAACCATTACTATTCCAATCAGGATCATAAAAACCACTAGCATTAATTGCAATAACTGCATTATTATCTATAGCCATGACTTTAGTAGATTGACCCCTCTTGCCTAAATATTTAGTAGTAGCAATATGTACCTTAGATGGATCATATACCGCAACTAAGTAACCTTTATAGCCCTTACCACTAACAGGAATAATTTTATATAAATCATTATCCTTATCTTTTTCTAAAATTTGTTTTTCATACTCATTAGCATAAACCGGATTTTTATCTTCTGGTTTAATAGTAATATGACCCGGGTCAGTTATATCATTTCCTTCAATTACTTCATTACCCGATAAAATACCATTAATAGTCTTATCACTATAAAACCATTTAGCTAAGTATTGATGTGTCATAGTAGTCATTGCTGTAGTGATAAGTGTCTCTCTAACATAATTCCAAGGGCCATATAAAAGGAATAAGCCACTACTAAGTAAAATAATGCCAATAGATGTAAACATAAGTAAAAAACGTTTGAATTTTATAGCCATTGTCAAACGATCTTTCTTAACTTTTAATTTAGGTTCACCTTTTATTTTTCCTTTTTTCATATATAATATCCTTTACTTCTTTGTTACTAATTGTATCATGTAACTCAGTTTAAACTATATCATATTTTTTATTACCAGTAAAGCAAAATTCGACAAAATTCTACCTGTGGTAAAAGACTGATAGCACTCTGGCAAAACGATATAAAATAGCATTGCTTTGCCTAATTGCTAAGCCTTTGCCTAAAGCCTTACCGCCTATTGTTAAAGAAGCTACTACCGAAGTAATAACCAGAGTTATATAAAGCGGATTAAAATTAAACTTTGTAATTAAAAGAGTGGCAATCATAGCGGATGTAGACCCACTGACTATTCCACAAATATCTCCAATTACATCATTACAAAAACTTGATACTTTCTCAGCATTACTAATTAGTTTTACCCCAAGTCTTGCCCCTTTAACCTTTTTAGCTGACATAGAATGGAAAGTCTTCTCATCACTTACAGTAACAGCAACTCCCACCATGTCAAATAATATACCTAAAAAAATAAAAATAAGTAAAGTAATAATTGCAACAACAATTGAAGTATTTGGAATAATTAATTCTGCTAATAAAGAAAAACCAAATGAAATTACTAAAGCACAAAGTGTTACCATAATAATCCAAGCATAATTAGTCCTCTTTTTATTCCTAATTTGTCTTTTACTTACTTTCTTAGCATATTTTTCTGTTATCTCTTTTGTTTTCATAATTAACCTCTCTTTCCATTATATCAAAAATTAAGCAAAAAAAAAGAAATGGTTATCTCTTTTGTAAACTTTACATCTTAGGTCAAGTTGGATTTCCCTTATTTCTACTTACCGTTACCAGTAAGCGGTTCCCCTTTCAAGAAATAAATAGACTGTCACCAGTTCTATGACTTGATTACCACTTAGTATGCACTGCAATCCAAAAGAAAGTACATTCTAGGAGTTTTCCTCCAAATAACTTATTTATTACTATGACTTTTTTGCAATATTTGTTTCAAGTAGCAATACGTATCTTCGTTGTACGACGTGATAAACGCTGTCTCTATCCCCAAATATCACTCAAGCCAAGCTACACTATTCATAGCTTACACCACAAATAGGTTCAAGCCTAATTCATAGAAAATCAATTGTTGCTGTTTTCTACATAATTAGGTCTCCGCGAAATGCTGGGTCGGTTGCCGTATGCCATTACGGTCGCCCATCATCTCTTCATTTTCAGCACCCACCCAAGACTGGGCGTCTCAGGCAAGCACCAAAAGCTTCACAGGTATGCTCTTTAACGGTCTTTTAATCCCGTCCTCGTAATAATGTTATATAACTAGAATAATGCACCATATCTCAGTTGATGTTCTACATTATATCATATTCTATACTAATTGTAAAGTATTACTATATTTAATTATCTCATCTACTGATTAATCTATGATAATGTCTTAAGTGTTATTCCATGATTATGTCCCGACTACGATGTCAGCATGTTATAATATGTCACCGAGGTGATATTAATGGAAAAGGAAAAATTAAGAATGAAAGAATATAAAAAATATGAAATTATTAAAGAACTGGTCGATCATAAAGGAAATAAAAACCGAGCTAGTCTACAGCTCGGCATTACAGTTAGGCAAGTTAATCGCCTAATTAAAATATATAAGGAGAAAGGAAAATCTAGTTTTGTTCACGGTAACCGTGGACATATACCCACCAAGGCGCTAGATAAATCAATCTCCGAAGATATTATACTACTATATAATAATAAATACTATGACTTTAATTTTTGCCATTTTAGGGAATTCCTTAAAAAAGAAGAAAATATTACAGTATCTTACAAATTTATTTATACAGTTTTAAATAATTCAGGAATACTTTCTCCTAGAGCTAGAAGAAAAACTAAAAAAGAATTCAAAAAGAAGCAATTATTAAAAGGAAACCAATTTGAGAATAAAACAGATAGTGAAATTGAAACAATTGTTAATCATGAAGTAGCTCTTGAAAACTCTCATCCAAGAAAAGAAAAGCCAAAAAATTTTGGCGAACTTATTGAAATGGATGGCTCCATTCATAATTGGTTTGGTCAAAGTAAATCATGCTTACATCTTGCTGTTGATAGAGCAACAAATACTATTGTTGGTGGTTACTTTGATTCACAAGAAACATTAAATGGTTATTATCATTTACTTAATAATATTCTAATCGATTATGGTATTCCTTATAAATTTTTAACTGACAATCGTACCGTTTTTAATTATATGTCCTTAAATCCTGATAAAAGAACTTCTGAGAAAGATGTCCTAACACAATTTGGATATGCATGTAAGCAATTAGGAATTGCTTTAGAAACAACTAGTGTTCCTGAAGCAAAAGGATTGATAGAACGGGATAATGGTACTTTTCAAGGAAGATTAGTTCAAGAATTTAGGCTATATAATATATATACAATTGAAAAAGCAAATAAATATTTGAATGAAGTTTTTATACCAAATTTTAATAAAAGATTTGCATCAAATTATGAAAATTTCCCTACTGTTTTTGAGAGCTCTCCATCATCTGATAAAATTAACTACACATTAGCTATCTTAACTGAGCGAACAATTGATAACGGCAATGCCATAAAATTTAAAAACAAATACTACCAGCCATATGAAAATGAAAGAATTAAATGTTTTGTTTCCAAAACAAAGTGCTTAGTAATTGAATCATTTAATCATGATTTATTTGTAACAATTGATGATCAAATATTTGAATTAAAAGAGTTAATTAGAAATGCAAAATATTCAGTTGAATTTGAAGAAGTTCCAATTATAAAAGAAAGAAAAAAGTATATACCTCCAATGTCTCATCCATTTAAACTAAAATCATTTCAAACACAAATGAGAAAATCTCATAACGAATATAAATATGCATAAAATTTCCTGGTTTCTTTGTTTCCTTTACTTTTTCATAAAAGAAAGGAAAAGCCAGTCCGGCTTTAGGACAAAAAAGCAGGATATTTTTCCCACTAAAATTTAGAACTATTTGGGACATTTTCTAAAACTATTGACAGTATTACTATATTTAATTATCTCATCTAGGTGATACTATTTAAGAATAAAACTATTATTAATAATTGGCACACTATAAAGGAATAAAATATCCGCATCAATAAATGCTACCTTATCTGCCACCAATTCTGTACTAATATATCTTAAGTCAACTAAAGTAATCTTACTATAAGATGAAATTAATAAAGGAGCTAAACTACTAGTAAAAGAATCCCTAAATATAACTAGTTCCTTACCATTAGTCTGATTTTCATTATCTAATACTAATAAAGGTGTCGCCCCCGATAAAAAAACATCGTAAGCATCTATATTTTTTAAATACTCTGTAGTATAGATACCCTCATACTTATTTTTTTCATAATTATACACTTTAACCGCATCAAGAATAGAATTAGTTAAATAATTGATAACATCAGGCTTTAAATTTAATGCCGATTGTCCATATAAAGATCCATAAAAACTATTATATTCATTTACTTCAAATTTATCATCAACAAAATCTAATTTCATTCCAGTAACCAGAGTTTTTGCCACCTTATTTAACGACTCCTGTTTCCAGTGAATATCTGTATTATAATAAGAATCCAGTGCTAAGGTATTAGTAATATCTATATAATTAAAACTACTATTTAAATTAAGTTTAACCGTGTTAATAAAATCATCATAATCTAATTTTGGATAAACCTTATCTTCCAAATAATAATTCTTATCTGGAATTATAGAATAATAAATTCTATTATTATTATTTAAATACTTATCCTTAATCATCTGCAGTTTTTCCGTAAAATTTACAACTGCCTTCCTATTAATAACTGGATTAAGTTGAAAAACCATATCTCCCTCTATAAATATCTTATTATTATCCATTTTATTTAGTAAATTATATGATACCATTGCTTTAACTTTTCTAAGTTCATCTCTAAGAGGAAATTGATCTATTAAATACTTATCTAATTCCTTAAAATAATCCATATTTACATTCCTATCTATTATAAGTTCAGGACTACTAGCTAACTTTCTTCTTTCCGTAAAAGAAATAACTTTATCATTTGAAAAAATACTAACTATCATAAATATAAATAAAATTAAACAAAATCCATAACTAATTATCTTTTCTTCCATTACTTCTCCTCCTAAAATCTAAAATATAAAAAGGGATTAAACGATTCATCAACTATAAAAGAAACTGTTATTACTAATAATAATAGTAATAAAACTGGCTCTGCTATTCTAAGTAATTTTGATAATCTTTCATTACTTCTAAGCTTATTAACCACCTTACCTAATATTGGTGTAATAGCAATAATTGCAATTATAAACACCACTAAATAACTTCTTAAATAATATATAGTCTCCATATTTATAAATGCTAAACCATTAAGTCCCATCATACTTTTTAAAAAAACTAATATACTTGATAAATCTTCATGATTAAAAATTACAAAACTAATAACCACCAATATAAATGTATATAAATGAGAAAACACCCGATGTTTATCTAAAAATTTTAATAAGAACTTCTTTTCTATTATTAATAGAATCCCAAAATACAATCCCCATAATATGAAATTCCAATTAGCACCGTGCCATAAACCAGTTACTAGCCATACAATAATAATATTCCTGTACTGCTTAAAACTACCACATTTACTACCCCCTAAAGGTATATAAATATAATCTTTTAACCAACTAGATAAAGAAATATGCCATCTTCTCCAAAAGTCTGTAATACTCCTAGCAATTAATGGATAATTAAAGTTTTCTAAAAACCTAAAACCAAACATTAATCCTAAACCAATTGCCATATCACTATAACCAGAAAAATCAAAATATAACTGAAAAGTTGCAAATATAGCTGACATCCAATGTGATAAAACTGTCTTAGCTGTTAATCCACTTATAATACTAACCGCTTCCCCTAAAACATTAGCTAACAGTACTTTCTTAGAAAGACCTACGATAAACCTCTTAACCCCATCTGAAAACAAATTAACACTAAGCACCCTGTTATCAAGTTCATCAGCCACTGTTTCATATCTAACAATTGGTCCCGCTATTAACTGAGGAAATAAAGATAAATAAGTTGCAAATGTCCAAATATTTTTAGCAGGAGCCACCCTTTTTCTATAAATATCAATTACATAACTAGTCGCTTGAAAAGTAAAAAAACTAATTCCTATAGGCATAATTATTTTAATTAAAGCAAATTCACTATTAAATAAATTATTAATATTATCTATTAAAAAATTAAAATACTTAAAATAAAATAACATTCCAAAATTAATAATTAAATTAATAATTAAATATCTTTTGGCTATATTACCCTCACTCTTAGCTACTAATTTTCCAAAATAATAATTAAGTAAACAAGATATAATTAAAACGACTATATATTTAGGTTCTCCATAAAAATAAAAGATAAAACTAGCTATTAATAAAACTATATTTTTGCCTTTTTTAGGTACTATAAAATAGCAAAGAAAAACCAGTGGTAAAAAATAAAATAAAAAAGTAATACTAGAAAATACCATGCTTTCTCCTTTAATAAAAGCCTTCAATTATGAAGGCTTAATCTCTATTTTAATTTTTTAAAATTAGTTTGAATAGACTTAGCTTCCTCATTAGACATAATTAAGATTATTAAGTCACCTTTACTCTCTATAATTACATTCTCTGCTTCAACACAAATCCATTTTCTAGGATTAACATGTTCTTTAATTAGTTTCTTTGCTTCTTCAATATTAGCTTTTTCATTCATTCTAACTAATACTACTGAGTGAGCAATTGAACCTGTCATTGATTCAGAAGCAATAGCCTCTTTTATATCAAGATCAGCTGTTCCTAAATATGACTCTAAATTTTCCTTGTTAACTGGCATATTCTTAAGCATCATAGGTAATTTATCTTCAGGAATACCTGCATATACCTTAGTCATTATATCTTCTAAACTACCAGTAATATTTTTCTCTTTTGCTGTACAACCTGTTATAAATAGAGCAAGTACAAGACATAGGGCAATAATTGTTTTTTTCATTTTAAATTCTCCTTCATTATTTGTTTTATTTTTGAAATGAACTGACTTTTAGTAGCAGAACTACTTTGAATTATAACGGCATATTCTTCTTTCTGTAACAAACATCCATAAATATGATTATACTCATATAAATAAACCTTATTACTTCCTAGTTTAGAACTCCTAGCATCATTTATTACCAAATGATCTTTTGATAAAGATATATAAAATATATTATCTTCATCAGTAACAGTAATTACTAATTTATCATCTTTTTGTTCATACTGATAAACATCCATTTTTGATTCTGTCCAAGAATAATTACCAACATCTACATTTGTATTGCTATAAGATCTAATACTAACGGGATTAGCCAGAATATCGTTATTGAAATGTAAATTAGGAGTAGATAAATTAAATAAAGCAAAACTTATTATTAAAAAGAAAGCTGCATATAAAGGATAAAGGATTAATGAATTATGATAACTTTTGATATTACTTGGTAATACAGTTTTTAAACTTCTTTTCAATTTACGTTCTAATTTACTACTCATATCTTTTTCCCCCTAATCTTTTTTCTATCTTTCTTAATGCATAAGTATAGATAGAACGAACCTTTTCATACGGAATACCCAGAGCTTGAGAAGTCTCATAATGTCTTAACTCACCATAAATATGTAGAGTTACAACCTGTCTTTCAATATCAGTTAAAACATCCATAGCCTCTTTAACAAAAGATAAATCCGTTTCCTTTACTAAGACCTGCTTATCTACAATAAATTCTAAAACCTCTTTATCTACAGAAACTTCTTTACCATCTTTTTTTAGTCTCGTATAAATTAAGTTCTTTGCTATTTTGTAAATCCAAGCCTTAGCATTTGTACCAGATGTATACTTATTCTTATATTTATCTATTCTTAAATATACCTCTTGAGTAATATCCTCTGCTAAATGATAGTTCCTCGTTAAAGAAAAAGTATAATTAAAAATAGAAGAATATGTTACTCTATAGATTTCTTCTAAAGCAGTAGTACTACCTTGTTGAAGTTTTTTCAAATCATAATCTAACTTAATTCGATCTATAAAGTACGAACTCATATACACCCACCACCTGTTCGTCTCTATTATAACTTTAATTTTAAGACTTTTGGAGAAAAAAGTTAAAAAGAAACTATTTTCTTATAGTTTCTTCTGTTTCTTTAACAATATATATAGGTCTTCCCTTAGTTTCTAAATAAGCTTTAGCTAAGTATTCCCCAATAATACCTGTACAAAATAAATTAATTCCCCCTACAAAGAAGATAATACAAGCCAGACTAGGCCAACCGGATACCGGATCACTCCAAATAATAGTTTTAACAATAATAACAATTATCATAATAAATGCTATTAAACAAAATAAGAAACCTATAAATGCTGCTACCAACAACGGTGTAGTGGAAAAAGCGACAATACCATCTACGGCATAGCTGAACAATTTAAAAAAGTTCCATTTAGTAGTTCCTGCTACTCGATCTTGGTTTTCAAATTCAATCCATTTAGTCTCAAATCCAACAAAACTAAATAATCCTTTTGAATAACGATTATATTCCTTCATAGAAACAATTGCATCAACCATTTGCCTTGTCATTAGCCTAAAATCTCTAGCTCCATCCACCATTTCTGTTTTAGAAATAGCACCAATTATTTTATAGAAAAACCTAGTAAATACTTTCCTAATAAAAGAATATCCATTTCTAGATGTACTCCTAGTAGCACAACAGTCATAAACACCTTCCTCCAAGGTTTTAAACATTTCTTCAAGTAATTCAGGGGGATCTTGTAAATCAGCATCCATTGTTGTTATATAGTCTCCAGTAGCGTTCTCAAGCCCTGCATACATAGCAGCCTCTTTACCAAAATTACGAGAAAAAGATATATATCTAACCCTATCATCTTTCTTAGCTAACTTTCTAAAGCCCTCTAAAGTTTTATCCCTAGATCCATCATTTATAAATAAAAATTCAAAATCTGCTTCCTTCTCCATTTTCTTTGTTACTTTATTTACTGCCTCATAAAATAATGGAAGTGACTCTTCCTCATTATAACAAGGAAC
>JAVWCU010000016.1:0-18698 GCA_036648855.1 Bacilli bacterium | reverse complement strand
TTGAAGGATTTGCTCCAATTATCATAAATGGAGATATTTCTTCAATAAAATAAAGGAGGAAAAGACATGGCAAAAAATATGTACCAAAAGAGAAAAGAACGTAAGGAAAACCGAGAAAATGGCGCTAATAATAATATAGAGGGGTTTAATAAAAACATAATCAACTGGTACCCAGGCCATATGGCTAAAACCAAAAGAGAAATGAAAGAAAAACTAGAATTAATTGATATTATATATGAAGTAATAGATGCTAGAATGCCTTATAGTTCCAAAATAGTAGATATTGATGATTTAATTAAGGATAAACCACGAATTTTGATTATGACTAAGTATGATTTGTGTGATAAAATTGAAACTAATAAGTTTGCAAAGTATTATGAAAAACTAGGATATACAGTTTTACTTTTAGACTTAATGAAGTCAGGATCAACTGATTTACTAATTGAAAAAAGCAAGTTAAAATTAAAAGATTTTAATGCTAAAAGAGCTACTAAAGGACTTAAGCCTAGGACTATGAGGGCATTAATAATAGGAGTACCAAATGTTGGTAAAAGCACTTTAATTAATCGTTTGGTAGGTAAAAAAGCCACTGTTACAGGTAATCAACCAGGGATTACTAAGAGCCTTAGTTGGATTAGAATAAACAAGGAAATAGAATTATTAGATTCACCAGGGATATTATGGCCAAAAATAGCAGATCAACAACAAGCACATATTTTGGCAAGTTTATCTTCCATTAAAGAAGATATATTAGATACTAATGATTTAGCTATATTTATTCTAGAGAAGATGAGAGCATTATATCCAAAACAATTGGAAGAAAGATATGGTATTAAGGATATTAATTTTACAGATTTAGAACCAACCTTAGACCTTATTGCTAAAAAAAGAGGTGCTTTATTAAAAGGTGGTATCTCTGATTATGAAAAAGTTTATTCTATAATTATAAGAGATTTAAAAGAGGGATTACTAGGAAATATTACTTTTGATAGATTACCTAGTAAAAATGATATTGATGAAGAAAGTGCCTAAAGATAAAATAGATTTATATCAGTATGAAAGAGAATTATATGCATCAGGAATCAACTATATTGGTGGAGTTGATGAAGTAGGTAGGGGTCCTTTAATTGGGCCTGTAGTTACTGCCTGTGTAGTCTTACCTCAGGACTTTGTCCTTGATGGATTAACAGACTCTAAACAGTTAACTGAGGCAAAAAGAGATGTATATTATTGCTACATTAAAGAGCATGCTTTAGGAATTGGAATAGGTATTCAAAGTAATGTAGTTATAGACTCAGTTAATATTTATGAAGCAACTAAACTAGCTATGTATGAGGCTATTGAGAAGTGTTCAATTACGCCTGAACATGTTTTAATAGATGCAATGAAATTAGAGAAATTAGCTATTCCTAATACTTCTATAATAAAGGGAGATGCTAAAAGCATTTCCATTGCGGCGGCTAGTGTTATAGCTAAAGTCACTAGAGATAAAATGATGTATGCCTTAGATAAACTTCATCCGGAATATGATTTTAAGCATAATAAAGGTTATCCAACTAAAAAGCACTGTCAGGCTATTACAGAGTTTGGTATTTTAGAGGAGCATCGTAAATCATTTGGCCCGGTTTATAATTATATTAATAAGAAGTAAGTTAACTTCTTTTTTATTTATCATTTAATTTTAGTCTATTTGGATATTATTGTGTATAATATAATTATGATTGCTATAATCATTGACAAAATTATTAAATGCTAGTATATATTTAATAAACAAAAGGAGAGTGTGGGATGACAGATAAATTAGTAATAGTAGAGTCACCTAGTAAGAGTCGTACTATTGAAAAGTATTTAGGTAAAGGATATAAAGTAGTCTCTTCTAAGGGACATATTAGAGATTTAGCAACAACAGGTAAGTTTGGTTTAGGAGTAGATGTTGATGCTGATTTTACCCCTAATTATATTCCTATAACAGGTAAGAGTAAGTTAATTAAGGAACTTAAAAAAGCGGTAATGGAATCTGATATCATTTATTTGGCAACTGACCCGGACCGTGAGGGGGAAGCTATTTCTTGGCATTTAAAAGATGCTCTAGATATAGACTCTGATAGATATGAGAGAGTTTTATTTCATGAAATAACTAAAGATAAGGTAATAGATGCTTTTAACCATACTCGGAAGATTGATATTGATTTAGTCCATGGACAAGAAACTAGAAGAATTTTAGATCGAATAATAGGATTTAGATTAAGTAAATTAATGCAGCAAAAAACAGGAGGCAAAAGTGCAGGCCGTGTTCAAAGTGTTGCTTTAAAGTTAATTGTCGATAGAGAAAGAGAAATATTAGCATTTAAAAAAGAAGAATACTGGACTATTTCAGCTTTATTTAAGGATTTCGAGTCAGAACTATTTGAATATAAGAATAAGAAAATTGATATAAAAACCGAGGCGGAAGCTAAGACTATTTTAGATAAGCTAGCTCCTGATTTTATGGTAACTGATGTTAAAACAACTTTAAAAGCTCGTAAAGCCAAAGCTCCTTTTATTACTTCTACTTTGCAACAAGAGGCTTCTACTAAATTAGGCTTTCCTGCTAAAAAAACAATGAATATTGCTCAAAAGCTTTATGAGGGAATTGATTTAGGAACGGAAACAGTAGGTTTAATTACTTATATGAGAACAGATTCAATTAGACTATCTGATGAGTTTATTGGCAGTAGTTTTCATTATATTGAAGAAAACTTTGGTAAGAATTATATTGGCTATGCTAAAAAGAGTACAAAATCTGAGAATGTTCAAGATGCCCATGAAGCAGTAAGACCTACTAGTGTTTTAAGGACTCCTGAGCAAGTTAAAACATATTTATCAGCAGATGAATATAAATTATACTCTTTAATATATGCTAGAAGTTTGGCGTCTTTAATGAAGGATGCTAGTTTTAATCAGACGACTGTTGTTTTAAATAATAATGACTATCATTTTAAAGCAACTGGTCAAGTATTAGTCTTTGATGGATATTTAAAAGTATATTCAGCTTATGAGCAGGGTGAAGATAAACTATTACCTATATTAAAGGTGGATGAAGTTTTAACCTCATCTAAGATAGAACCAAATCAGCATTTTACTCAACCACCGGCTCGTTATACTGAGGCTAAACTTATTAAAGAAATGGAAGAATTAGGAATTGGTCGTCCTTCTACTTATGCCACTATTATAGATACTATAAAAGAACGTAATTATGTAATGATTGAAGAAAAGAAATTTGCTCCTACAGAAATAGGAATTGAAACAACAGATAAATTACAAGAATGCTTTAGTCATATTATTAATGTGGAATATACAGCCGCTATGGAAAATGATTTAGATTTAATTGCAGCTGGTGAAAAAGATTCTCTGACTGTTTTAAAAAATTTTTATTTAGAATTTGAGCCAATGGTTGAACAGGCTTTTGATAGTATGGATAAAAAGCCATTAGTGGAAACCGGTGAGTTATGTCCGGAATGTGGTAGCCCTATGGTTATTAGAAAAGGACGTTACGGAGAATTTACAGCTTGTAGCAATTATCCAAAGTGTAAATATATTAAAAAAGAAGAACAAGAAGTAGCGGAAGTTATGGATTGCCCAAAATGTAAAGGTAAAATAGTTTTAAAACATACTCGTAAGGGTAAAATCTTTTATGGCTGTAACAATTATCCAAAATGTAAAACAGCTTTTTGGGATCTACCAACAGGAGAATTATGTCCGGAGTGTAAACAGCCTCTGGTAGAAAAGAATAAAGTTATAAAATGCAGTGCCTGTAATTATCAAAAGTAAGTTTAGTCTTACTTTTTTTTGCTTTATATATTATACTAATATTGGTGATGAAAATGAAAGCAATGGTATGTTTAGTGCTTCGTTGGGATGATGGTGGTAGGAACCCTGTTTTAATTAATCTTATCGGAGATGAGATAAATGGTAAAATAGAGCCTATGGAATTATCTAGACTTGATGACATAACGACTAATTACAAAGAAGGTGCTGAAGTTAGGCTTGATCCTAAGTATAAGTCTACTATTGATACTGCTTTAGATCTTTATAATAATAAATATAACGATCCAACTAAAAAAAAGACAATTGGTAAAATAACTTTGGTTTATACTACTAATAATGGTTTATATAGTAGTTTAAAACTTCTTTATAAAAATGATTCTAATAAGAAAAATGTAGCCATGGTATATAATGGAATTAAAAGATTTTTCGCAAGTGATGAAGCTACTCCCGAAGTAGTGATAAGTTTTATCAACAAATTTAACTATTTGTTTGGCCTAAATTATCCACTTACAGAAGTTTATAGTCGAGATATGGCAACACCTCTAGCTTTTTATGCTAAAAAAATTTATCCTTTAGTAAAGAAAATGAAAAGTAGAGAACTTAATGATGAAGAAAAGAATGAATCTAAAAAAGATGCCATTAAAATTATTAAAGAAAGAATTAAATCTAATTTAACAACAGATACTGGTTACGGAGATTTAAGATTAATTGATTCTTACTTAAGGAGAGAATATAACTATCATTCTACCCCTAAACTAATTCCTCCTAAAATTATTAAAACTAGTCAAGGGACAATAAGAGAGACTAGTGTTTTGCCTAATACCTATGATGAGATTTTTTTAAATAAGGGAGTTGTATTTGAAAACGAAGTAAAATTTATTGAAACTGAAACAGGGCAGATGGAGTTTATTGAGGAAAAAAGTACTAGTATTTTTGGAAATAGCAGATAACTATGGATAATATTAATGACTATTTAGAGTATTTAGAATATCAAAAAAACTACTCTAATCTAACTGTTGATAGTTATGAAAAAGACCTAATTAATTACTTTAACTATTTGGATAAGCAGCATCTTGATTATTTAGAATTAACCTATGATGACGCTAGACATTATTTGATTTATTTAACAGAAGTAGAACATAATAAGGCTACTACAGTTTCTAGACATATTAGTTCTTTAAGAAGTTTTTATAATTATTTAATTAAAAATAATAAATTAGAAGTAAATGTTTTTTCACTTTTAAAGATGCCGAAGAAAGAAAAAAGATTACCAAAGTTTTTTTATTATAATGAAATAGAAGAATTACTTAATGTTCCAGTTAAGAAGACCCCTTTAGGCTATAGAGATAGTTTGATTATGGAAATGCTTTATGGAACAGGAGTTAGAGTTTCAGAACTAGTTAATATTAAATTATTTGATTTTATGATTGATGATAATAAAATTAGAATTCTAGGCAAAGGTAATAAAGAAAGAATTGTTTATTATAATGCTGAAATAAAGAAAAAACTAGATATTTATTTAACCTTGGGTAGACCTCTTCTAGTTAAAGGACCTACTGACTTCTTATTTTTAAATACCAATGGTAAAGAACTTACAACTAGAAGGATTGAACAAATATTAACTGCGGTTATTAAAGAAACTTCTTTGCAGAAAAAAATTTCACCTCATATGCTAAGACATAGTTTTGCAACACATTTGCTTAATGAAGGTTGTGATTTATTAAGTGTTCAAGAATTACTTGGACATGATAGTATTTCAACGACTGGGATATATACCCATGTAACTAATGACCGGTTAAAAGATATTTATTTTGCAGCTCATCCTAGAGCTAAAAAGTAATATAGTCAATTTTTGTAAAAAGGACTTAAAGCTCTTGCCAGTCCTTTTCTTTTTTTGTTATACTTAAAAAGTAATTATGAAAAGGAGATAGCATTATGAAATATGTTTACTTATTTACTGAAGGTAATAAAGAAATGCGTAATTTACTTGGAGGAAAAGGGGCTAATTTAGCAGAAATGATTAGTATTGGTTTACCTGTTCCTCAAGGTTTTACTATTACTACGGAAGCTTGTATTAAATACTATGAAGATAATACAATTATAGCTCCAGAAATTATTGAGGAAATACTTGAAAAAATTACAGAGTTAGAGACATTAACTGGTAAAAAAATTGGAGATAAATTAAATCCATTATTAGTATCAGTTAGAAGTGGTGCTAGGGCTAGTATGCCTGGAATGATGGATACGGTACTTAACTTAGGACTTAATGATGAAGTGGCAGCAGGTTTTGCTGAAACAACTAAGAATCCTCGCTTTGTATATGACTCATATCGTAGATTTATTCAAATGTTTGCAGATGTAGTAATGGGTTTCCCAAAATCATCATTTGAGAGATTATTTGATAAAATAAAAGAAGAAAAAGGACTTAAGTTTGATACGGAGTTAACTGCTGCTGATTTAATAGAAGTAGTAAATATTTATAAGAGTGAATATTTAACTTTGGCAGGAGTAGAGTTCCCTCAAGATCCTAAAGTTCAATTATTAGAAGCAGTAAAGGCAGTATTTAGTTCTTGGAATAATGACAGAGCTATCACTTATAGAAGATTAAATGATATTCCAGGTTCTTGGGGTACAGCTGTAAATATTCAAGAGATGGTTTATGGAAATAGAGGAGATACTTCTGGAACAGGGGTAGCTTTTACTAGAAATCCTGCAACTGGAGAAAAGAAATTATATGGAGAATATTTGATGAATGCTCAAGGGGAAGATGTTGTAGCAGGAATCAGAACTCCTAAATCTATTGAGACTTTAAATGAAATTATGCCAGAGTGTTATCAAGAATTTGTAAAAATTTGTGATATTTTAGAGAACCACTATCGGGATATGCAAGATATGGAATTTACAATAGAAAATGGTAAATTATTTATGTTACAGACTCGTAATGGTAAAAGGACAGCAGGCGCTGCTCTTAAAATAGCAGTTGATTTAGTTAATGAAGGAATGCTTACTAAAGCAGAAGCTTTGCTTAAAGTAGAACCTAAGCAACTTGATCAATTATTACATCCTAATTTTGATGAAGCAGACTTAGCAAAAGCTACTATTATTGCAAAAGGATTAGCGGCTTCCCCTGGTGCAGCAACTGGTCATATTTATTTTACTGCCCTAGATATAGTTAAGGCTCATGAAGCTGGAGAAAAAGACTTAATTTTAGTTCGTTTAGAAACATCTCCAGAAGATATAGAAGGTATGAACTTAGCACATGGTATTTTAACTGTTAGGGGAGGTATGACATCTCATGCTGCAGTTGTTGCTAGAGGAATGGGAACTTGTTGTATTTGTGGATGTGGAGAATTAGATATTAATGCTTTACAAAAAACCTTAGTTACCAAAGATGGTAAGGTTTATCATGAAGGTGACTATATGTCATTAGATGGTACGACTGGTAATGTGTATGGTGTACAAGTTAAAACTGTAGACCCTGCTATTTCTGGAGATTTTGAAGTATTTATGAAATATGCTGATGAAGTTAGAACCTTAAAAGTTAGAACTAATGCAGATACTCCAAGAGATGCTAAACAAGCTCGTAAATTTGGAGCTGAAGGTATAGGGCTATGTAGAACTGAACACATGTTCTTTGCTGAAGATAGGATATTTAATTTTAGAAAAATGATAACTGCTCCTACTTTAGAACAAAGAGAAGAAGCACTAGCTGCTATTTTACCAGCTCAAAGAAGTGATTTTGAACAATTATTTGAGGCTATGGAAGGGGATCCAGTAGTTATTAGATTTCTTGATCCACCACTTCATGAATTCCTACCTCATACTGATGCTGAAATTAAACCTTTAGCTTTAGCCTTAGAAATGGATTTTGAAACCTTAAAAGGACGAATTGATTCTTTAAAGGAGTTTAATCCAATGATGGGTCATCGTGGTTGTAGACTAGCTATTACTTATCCGGAAATTGCGGTAATGCAAACTAGAGCTGTAATAGAAGCCGCTATTAACGTTAATAAAAGAGGTATGAATATTACTCCGGAAATTATGATTCCTTTAGTGGGGGATGTTAAAGAGCTTAAATATGTAAAGAATATTGTTTGTGAAACTGCCGATGATATTATTAAATCAGCTGGGGTTGTTCTTTCATATAAAGTAGGAACAATGATTGAAATACCAAGAGCATGTATAACAGCAGATAAAATAGCTGAAGAAGCAGAATTCTTTAGTTTTGGTACTAATGATTTAACCCAAATGACTTATGGATTTTCTAGAGATGATGCCGCTAAATTTTTAAAAGATTATTATGAAAAAGGCATATTTGAAAGTGATCCTTTTGCAAGAGTTGATCAAAGCGGAGTTGGAGAACTAATGAAAATAGCAGTTGCTAAAGGTAAATCAGTTCGTCCAAATATTTCTTTGGGTATTTGTGGAGAACATGGTGGAGATCCAATGACAGTAGAGTTCTGTCATAATATTGGACTTACATATGTATCTTGTTCACCATTTAGAGTACCTATTGCTAGATTAGCGGCAGCTCAAGCTAAATTAAAAGAGCTTAATTAAAAAAATTAGAAAAAAAAGAATTACTAGGAAGGCAATTCTTTTTTTGTTATAATATATATAGGAGAGATAATATGTGGAATAAATTAAAAAAAATATTGGACTCAGAAAATGAGCATTTAAAAAAAGCTGATTATATAATTCTTGCTATATTTATTGTGCTATATAGTATCTTATCGTTTTATCAACTAGGTTCTTTTTCTAATCCTGAAACTTATATGAAATTTACTGCTGATAATAATGAAACAGTTTTTGCCTTAAAAGAAAGCACTACTATAAGTAAAATAAGAATATTTACTGGTAATGAATTTGGAGACTATGAAGTATATTTATCAAATGATGGTAGTGATTTTGAACTATTTGGTTCCATGAAATTAGATAGTGTTTTTGCTTGGAGTGATTTCAATATTGATAAAGAGTTTACTTATCTTAAACTAGTTGGTACAACTACTAATAGTTCTTTAGGGGATATTCAGTTTTATAATAATAACTTAGAAAAAGTACCAAGTATTCCTCTAAGTGAGGGAAGTAAATTAATGCTAGATGAAATAGACACTGTACCTAATCAGATTAGTTATATGAATAGTACTTATTTTGATGAAATATATTTTGCAAGGACAGCTTATGAATACGCTAACGGGTTAGAGGCTTATGAATGGGTTCATCCTCCTCTAGGCAAAGTTATTCAAATGTTACCAATTAAAGTCTTAGGAATGAATCCATTTAGTTATCGTTTAATGGGTAATATAGCGGGTATTATTATGATCCCAGTTATTTATATTTTAGCCTTAAATATGTTTAAAAATCGTAAGTATGCTATTTTAGGTGGCAGTTTAATGGCCTTAGATACTTTTCATTTCGCTCAAACAAGAATGGGGACAGTCGATAGCTTTTTAGTCTTATTTCTTATGCTATCTTTTCTGTTTATGTATCAGTATATCTCTCTTAATAGAACAGAGCCCTTAGCTAAAAGGCTTTTGAAACTCTTTTTATCAGGCTTAACTATAGGTTGTGCCATTGCAACTAAATGGACAGGTTTATTTGGAGGTTTAGCTTTAGCGATAATTTTCTTTGCGGATTTAATTAGTAAAAATTTTGGCAAAGGGAAAAAATGGGGACTGGACACTACAAAAATCATTATAGGTTGTATTGTGTTTTTTGTAATTGTACCTCTTATAATATATATAGGTATTTACTATTTATTTCCTTTAGTACCGGGTATAGAGGTAAATAATTTAACTAAATTAATCGAGCAAACTACTAATGTTTATAATTATCACTCTTTACTTAGTGAAACCCATCCTTTTACTTCACCTTGGTATCAGTGGCCTTTAATGATTAAACCTGTTTGGTACTATGTAACATATATAGGAGATAGTCTTAAAGCTACCATTAGTGGTATTGGTAATCCCGCTATTTGGTGGATGGGAATATTAGGAGTGTTTTATTTGGTTTATGACCTATTTAAAAAGCATACTAAGGAAAGTGGCTTTCTCATTATTACTATTTTATGTATGTTTTTGCCTTATATATTTATTGGCAGAGTTATGTTTATGTATCATTATTTCCCCGTTTTACCTTTTGTTATGTTGGCAGTAGTAGCATTATTTAAATTCTTAACTGAATTATATAAAACTAATAAGTTAATGATTAGTTACTTAATTATAGTCTTAGTTTTATTTATATTATTTTTACCAATTGTATCGGGGATGATAATGCCAGTTGAATATATAGATGCTCTAAGATGGTTTCCTACTTGGATTTTTTAAAAAGACAATAATCTAAAATATTAAAAAATGAGAAAAGAGGAGTAGTATGAAAAAATATAGTTTAATTAAATCAAAAAAATTAGTAAATATATATGGTGATGAATTTTCTCCATTAATTAAACAAAGAGGCAGAGAGTACTATGAACAAGGTCATGTTATAAATTGTATAAAAACGGCTAATAGTATTTATTCTTTTGTAGAGGGTAATGAATTATATCAAGTTAGAATGGTTAAAAACGGGAATGATTATTTAAGAATGAGTTGTACTTGTCCTTGTGATTATCCTTGCAAACATGAGTATGCTACTTTATTAATGATTGATAATAAAAAATATATAGAGGTAGAGTTATTAGAAGAGATTAAAGAAATAGGTATTAGCTTAAAAGATTTGATTACTAATATTCCAGAGAAAGAATTAAAGGAATATTTACTTTCATCAAAATTTACCTATCATGAGTATTTAGATAAGCCAGAATTATATGCTAAATTTATTAAGTATTTACCTGTTCAAGAGTATAATTATTATTATAATAATTTGTATAATGCTTTTCTTTTAGAATCAGTTACTGGTTATAATCAATTGACTACAGCACTTAAAAACAAGTATTTTGATTCAATTAAAAGTTACCTAGAAGGTAGTTGCCCTTTAGAAGCTTTTACTATTATAAAGGCTATTTTAGAAGCTGGTTTTGAAACTAATACGGTTATAACAGAGCTGATTCCTCATCTTAGTATGTATTTTAGAATTTGCTTTAGACAGGCTAATCCAGAGGAAAAAGCAGAAATAACAAAGTATTTAGATCAATTAAAAGCTAGTAATTATCATGATAGTTTATATATTGAAGATATGGTTTTACTTATAAAATAAAAATATTTTGTAAACTTAGTATTATATCTTCCAAGGTTGTTCTTTTTTTGCTATAATAATAATAGGTGATAATAATGGGGAAGATACTATGTATTGGGCATGCAGCTTATGATATAACTCTACTAGTTAATTGTTTCCCAGTTGAGAATACTAAAACAAGAATAGGTGATGCTATTTCTTGCGGAGGAGGGGCTGCTGCTAATGCGGCATCAGTTCTAGCCAAGTGGGGTATGGAAACATATTTTGCAGGTATGATTGGGAAAGATTATTATGGCGATAAGGTAAAAAAAGAATTACAAAGTGAAAAAATTAATTTAGATTATTTTGAACAGTCTGATCATTTTAAAACAACTATTAGTTATATAATTGCTAATATTCAAAATGGATCTAGAACTATTATTATCAGCAGAACAAAACAAGAAGAAAGCAACATTAAAACAATTGATATTAAGCCTGAAGGAATTATTTTAGATGGCGAAGAATTAGCATTATCCAAACAAGCATTATTAAACAATCTTCAAGCTATTAGTGTGTTAGATGCTGGTAATTTAAAACCTAATATTGTAGAATTAGGAAAAATGGTAACATATTTAATTTGCTCTTTAGATTTTGCTGAGGAATATTGCCATAAAAAGATTGATATAACAAATAGGAGTAGTATTATCAGTTGTTATGATATTTTAGTTAATGATTTTAAAACTAATATTATTATAACATTAGGGTCCTTAGGAAGTTTTACTAAATTTAATGATTATGAACTAATTCCTAGTATTAAAGTAAAAGCCATTGATTCAACAGGAGCAGGAGATATATACCATGGAGCATTTCTTTACTTTATCTTAAATGGTTACAAGTTAAGGGATTCTATGCGTTTAGCTAATATTGCAGGAGCTATTTCAACAGAGAAGGTTGGAGGCAAGTATTCTATCCCTACACTTGAAGAAGTATTTGAAAGAGAACAACAAGATGCTATTATTTGAACATGTTCCAGAACTAGACTTACATGGGACCGATAGAGATTATGCAAGATTTCTAACTAAAGAGTTTATAAATGATAATTATAAACTTAGAAAAGAAAGGTTGCTTATTATTCATGGAAAAGGAACAGGCATTATAAAACAGACAGTTCATGAAGTCTTGGCTAAAGATAAACGTGTCTTAAAATATCAGTTAGACTTGTTTAATACAGGATGTACAATAGTGTATTTAAAAAGGACAAGTTGACATAAACTTAATTTTATGGTATAATACGGCCATAAATCCAAAGAGGGGGAAAAATTATGTATACTGAAGATTATGAAGAAAAAGACAAAAGAAAGTTTCCAATTAAAGATTTTTTATTAAAATTAATTTTAATAATTATCTTTGTTTTGTTATTAATGTGGTTAATACCTTGGCCTAATAACAAAACTCTAACTGATCGTATCTTTAATGATAATATTAATGATATGAAATATGCATCTATCTTGTATTTTACTAAAGATAGGTTACCTACTAATATTGGAGATAAGAAAACTCTTACCTTACAAGAAATGTTAGATTTAAAATTATTATTACCATTTACTGATAAAAACGGTAAATCATGTGATAGTAATAAGTCATATGTAACAATTGAAAAATTAGAAAGTGAATACTTACTAAAAGTATATTTGTCATGTGATGATCAAAAGGATTATGTATTAGTTCATGTAGGATGTTATGCTTATTGTACAACAGATATTTGTGAGAAAAAGGATGATACTAAACCACCAATTAAGCCCACAAATAAACCGACTAACAAACCAACTAATAAACCGACACCTACCAATAAACCAATTGTACCAACTCCGACACCAACTAATAAACCAATTGTACCAACTCCGACACCAATACCAGGAGTTGAATATACATATCAATATAAAAAACAAGTTAATGATACTTATTCAGCATGGACAGAGTGGTCTAAACCAATAGTTTATGTAGATGCGGATAACATTAAATTTGGTAATTATCCAACTATAGAAGCTTTACAATTAGAGACTAAATATCAAGTAGTAGGGTATCGCCCAATTACGATTACATCTAAAGTAACTAAACCAGTTCAAGTAGGTAGTTATGATCAAAAAACTTGTACAGGTTATAGTTATACTAAAATAGATAATGTTGAATATCAAGTAGTTAAAGACTGGTATGCAACTGGTAAATATTATACTACTGATACAAGACCCGCTACTACATTAGAAAAAGATTATGTAGCTATTGGTATAGCTTGGGAAGAATGTAAAGATACTTGTACATCACATCCAGTTATAAAATATAAAGAAATGGCTAGAAGTGTTAAGAAAGTAGCTAATACAACATCAGTTGATGGACTACAATGTACTAGTATTACTACTAAGACTATTCCTTTATATGCAACTCAAGTTACATATATAAAAGAAAGTTTTAAAGAAAATGTTTATGGTTATGTTAAATATTACCATTATAGAACTAGAAAACTTCTTGAAAAAGCTCATGAAGAAGAAATATGGAGTAATACTTTAAATGATCAATCATTAATCACAAAAGGATTTATTTATACAGGTTTATATAAAGTGAAGGGGTGATAATTGTGAACAATAAAAATATTAAAGACATTTATATTTTTGTCAACAATATAACAACTGAGATGTCTAGTGAGGATAGAAAAAAGAATTTTGAATTAGGAATTATTGTTTATACAGATGGTACTTCAGGATCTTATTCAACTAATAAAGATTTAAATGACGCAATAGATGCAACTATTGTTTCTTTTGCAACACCTGAGGAAAAAGCCTCTGCTTATGTTGCTTTAAAAAGTAATGGAAGAACTAAACTTTTTGATTCTACTTTAATTACAAGAGTTAGAGAAGATGCAGATAAAATTGGCTTAGATAACGCAATTTCTAAGCTTAATGAGCAGGAATTAAAATACTGGCAAGCTTTAATTACACCTATTTATAAGTATTCTCCACAAACTAGAGAATATTATCATTTAAATGATGAAATTAGTAAGTCTAATATTAGTGTAGCTCCTGTATTTGCAAATTTAAAAGGGTTACAAGGAACACCAACTCTAAAACCTGCAGCTAGTAAAAAACATAAATGGACTAAAGGTAAAATTGCAGTAGCAGCTACTTCAGTAGTTTTAGCTATAGTTCTTGCAACAACTGGATTAGCTTTAGATTTAAAGAGAAAAGCTAAGGCTAGAGCTGATGCATCTAGTAATTCCTCAGTGAGTGATACTATAATTAATACTAATTCACCTGAATTACTTCATGCTCAAAAACTAAGAAAAGATTTCTTTAGCAATGGTGAATCTTTCTTATCTGAAATGAAAGCTATTACAGATAAAGTAGATCCAAAATTAGAATTAAGTGCTAATAACTATATTGCTTTATATTTATATACAAATCAGGATTATACTGGTGCTGATTTAAGTGCCTTAATTGGAAATGATAAATTATTTAATGTTAGTGATTTAGAATTATATAGGCAAGATGCTATTACAAAGATTTTAGGATTGAATTTTAAAAAAGCTTTACCTAATACTTTCTTTGATAAACTATCTTACTCTGATGCTACTAAAGAATATGGATCAAGGGTAATGGATGCTATTAACAGAGAAAAAGGTAATGAACTTAATTTTAATGAAGTTACTAAATTAATGGCAGAAGACTCTATGATTAGTCCTTTAATTGGGGCTGAAGTATATGGAAATTATATGCAGTTCAAGAGTATGAGAGCCTACGAAAATCCATATAAAGAAAGTTTGTTGGTGTCTGATAGAGTTTGTTCTTTAAGAACAGAAAAGTTAGATGATGTTAATACAGCAATTGAATCAGGAATATTAGAAGTTTATGGTTCTTGGAATCAAGATAAAGATAATTTGATTGCTAAATATAATGCACCAATAATTTCTAATACGAATTACTTAATGGATGAAGTTTATAAAGAGTCAGTAAAAGAAGGATTAATGCCTAGTCAGGAATTAAGCAGTCTTCCTAAACCGGTTATTACTAAAACACCAGTCTCTAATGCTTCTTTAGATGAAGTTAAAAAAGTTGCTAATTCTAGTCAAATAGCAGCAGCAGATAAAGCAGCTGGAATTAATAATGATAAAGCAAAAGATGATGGATATAAAGATGCTAATAACAAAGTAGAAAATGATCCTAATATAGAGGGACCAGTTACTGAAACACCTAAGGAAGAAACAACAGAAAAAACAGAGGAAAAATTACCTCCTGTTATTGAAACACCTACAGATGGTAATATTTACGACAAAGATGGTAATGTAATAAGTGGAGGCGTTCAAGCTCCACCTACTAATAATGCTGAAACTGATGCCGTTAAAGATGCTATTAATAATGCTATTAAGGATGCAACAGCTGAACCACCAAAAGTTGAAATAGGAGATATAGTTCCTGTACAACCACAATCAGCATTTACTAATGAGTCATCTCAAAATAGTAGTACTCCAACAGTAGAAGTAGGAGCAGTTGTTCCTATTAGTGTAGAGGCTATGACAGTTGAAAGAAAAGCAGCACTTGATGAAGTAATTAATCAAGTATTAGCAGAATATACAACCGCTAATTCTAGTGTAGAAACAACTAAAACAAAATAAAAGGTGCTAAGCACCTTTTACTGTCTAATGATGTATAATATAAGGGCTTTATGCATATATTATTTGACAAAAGCTAAGATTTATGGTATAATCTAACCATCTTGAAAGTACAGGGGTCAAGAGCATAGGGGAAAAGGGGTTGAATATAATGAAAAACGCATTTATTTTTGAATACTTAAATGAAAACGATTTTCGGAAGAAAGAGAGATCTGTTAGGAAATATAATATGTTAGCTTATAAAAAACTAACATTTGATTATTATCCCGCACTTCGTAATGGTGAATGTTTAGGAGAATTAGTATCTGTTTCAAAAAAAGATAATACTAAATCTTACGAATTAAAATTACCGACAGATGAATTATTTACTAAAGTCCACGGTGAGATAAGATTACATTATACTGTTTATGAAGATAAAAGTATTATTTTACTTACTAATATCACTCCTGAAGGTATTTTAGATGAAGGCCATAGAGCTGAACTTAGTACATATAAAGGAGTAATGATTTCTAAAACCAATCCTGAAAAAGATATGTTTAAAATAAATTTACTAAATATGTTACAGAAATAATCTAGAAATGGATTATTTTTATATAAGGAGTTTACGATGGATGACGATATTAAGCACTTTGTATTATGCTTATTTAAAGGTTACCTAAATAGGAAAAAAGAAAATCGTTTATATCAGGAAAATGATAATGTACCAGACATTATTATTAGATTATATTATACTTCAATAAATCATGCTGATTTTAGTAATATTATAGAAAGTTTTCGTAGAAAATATGTTTATAATGAGAATATTTTAGAGTCTGTTCATGAGCCAAAAGAGAGATTAGGCCTTAGAGAAATGTATGATTACATATTTTCAGAGTTAGCCCTTAATAATATAAGTGTATATACTATTTTAAGGTTACATCAAATTTTATATTCTAAAGTACCTTATCCGGAATTTGGTGGTAAGTTTAGAAATCAAGAAGTATATCTATTTGGATCAGGAATGAATATTTCTACTTGGAGTAATATTCCAGCTGATATAGAAAAATTGTATTTACCAGTTAATGAATTAATAATTAAAGGAAAAGAGTTAGCTATTAATAGTAAAGCTGAAGACCTTATAAAATTTATAGATGATTGCGTAGATTTAAACTGTAAATTAATTAAAATTCATCCTTTCATAGATGGTAATGGTAGGACAACTAGAATGTTTACTAATCTTCTTTTTAGGCTGGCAAATATTCCTCCTGTTTATATAGAAAATAGGGAAAGAAAAGAATATTATCAAGCAATGAACTGTGCTATTAACGAAGAAGACTATTCAAAAATTCATACATTTTATCATTATAAAGTATGTGACTCAATTATAGAACATGATTTATCAGTAACACCTAATATTATTAATAAAACATTGATTAAATAAATCAATGTTTAAGACTGCTGATAAATGGGCAAATAATTTTGTTTATTTGTCTTTTTTATAGAATTATGAAGAATATGCAATATAACCTAATATATTTCAATACTAGGCATAATGTTGTAATGCAAATTTTTTGAGATTCATATACGCATAAAGAAGAGTTAGTTCACGACTAACTCTTTCTTTTGATTTGAAATAGGTTTTTTCTAAACCATGTTTCATTTTTCCATAAAAAAAGTAAGGATAGTAAGCTTCAAATTTGAATAAAATAAAGCATCCTTACACATTAGTTATACTATATATTTAAAAAAACAAAAAGACTATTAACAAAATTACTTTGTCAACAGTCTGAAAGGTGCTAACAACCTTTTACTGTCCAACGATGTATAATATAAGGGCTTTAGGTATATATTATTTGACAAAAACTAGGATTTATGGTATAATCTAGCCATCTTGAAAGTACAGGGGTCAAGAGCATAGGGGAAAGGGGTTGAATCCACACTTTGCAATGGTGAATGTTTAGGGGAATTAGTATCTGTTTCAAAAAAAGATAATATTAAATCTTACGAATTAAAATTAACGACAGATGAATTATTTACTAAAGTCCACGGTGAGATAAGATTACATTATACTGTTTATGAAGATAAAAGTATTATTTTACTTACTAATATCACTCCTGAAGGTATTTTAGATGAAGGCCATAGAGCTGAACTTAGTACATATAAAGGAGTAATGATTTCTAAAACCAATCCTGAAAAAGATATGTTTAAAATAAATTTACTAAATATGTTACAGAAATAATCTAGAAACTGATTATTTTTATATAAGGAGTTTACGATGAAAGACGGTATTAAGGAACTTGTATCATGGTCATATATTGCTTATAGAAATAGCAGGGGAATAAATGCTTTTTCAAAAGAAAATGAAAATAGAGTAGATGCTATTTTTGAAATATATGGAAAACATATAAATTCTTTTGAATATAGTAAAATTATAAGCAGTTTTCGTAGAAAATATGTTTATAATAAGAATATTTTAGTGTCTGGCCATGATCTAAAAGAGATAGTAGGTCTTATGAAAATGTATAATTACATATTTTTAAATATAGAACTTAAGGATATAAGTGTATATACTATTTTAAGGTTACATCAAATTTTATATTCTATGGTACCTTATCCAGAATTTGGTGGTAAGGTTAGGAATCAAGAAGTATGTTCATTTGGAGCAGGAATGAATATTTCTTCTTATAGTAATATTCCAGCTAATATGAAAAAATTGTATATACCAGTTAAGGAATTAATAATTAAAGGAAAAGATTTAGCTACTAAAATAGGTAATCTAGTAGGTCCTGCAGAAATTAGAGAATTCATAGATGATTGTGTAGATTTAAATTGCAAACTAATACAAATTTATCCTTTCACAGATGGTAATGGTAGGACAATTAGAATGTTTACTAATCTCCTTTTTAAGATAGCACATATTCCTCCTGTTTATATAGAAAATGGGGAAAGAAAAGAATATTATCACGCAATGAACTGTGCTATTAATAACGGAGACTATTCTGTAATTCATAGATTTTATTATTATAAAGTTTGTGACTCTTTTTATGAAAACTATTTATTGGTAAGATCTACTAATACCAATACTAATACCAATACTAAT
>JAVWCU010000015.1:7355-18835 GCA_036648855.1 Bacilli bacterium | reverse complement strand
TAGGTTACTGACTTTAAAAATAATAAAGAAAAGAGGGATATAGTGAATAAAATAATTAAAAGTATAATTAAAAAGATCCCTGGTAGTAAAGTAGATATTAAAAAAAAATATAAGAAATCTCGTATACTATTTAATGCTACTCATTTTCACTTGCTTAAGCCTCTATATAAAATATGGAATTATAAAATAGAAATAGATAATCAATCTATTCCCGTTAGATTATTTTATCCTAAAAGGTTAGGAATATATAAGGTTATTATTTACTATCATGGTGGTGGTTTTGTTAATGGTGGTATAAATAGTTATAGTAAGACCTGTTCCACTATTGCTAAGATGACCAACCATCTAGTAGTCGCAATTGATTATCGACTAGCTCCTGAAAATCCCTTCCCAGCTGGGTTCAATGATTGCTATGCTATTACTAAAGCAATATTTTTAAATCCCGAACTATTCTATATTACTAATAAAGACATTACTATCATGGGTGACTCTGCAGGGGGAAATATAGCGGCTTCTATCTCTTTAAAAGCTAGAGACACCAAAGACTTTAAAATAAACAAACAAATACTTATTTATCCAGCTCTAAATAATAAATACGATAACACTTCCCCCTTCAAATCAGTAGATGATTATAAAAACATTGCTTTTTTAGGAGCACAACGGATGAATGACTATATTGACCTATATAAAAATAATGATCAAGATCTAATAAACCCCTACTTTTGTCCATTAGCCAGTAAAAGCTTTAAAAAACTCCCCAACACATTAATTTTTACTGCTGAATTAGATATACTAAGAGATGAAGGAGAATACTTTGCCAAAATATTAAAAAATGCTGGTAACAAAGTGAAACTTGTCAGGGTACCAGAAGTATCTCATGGTTACTTTAGCTTCCCTTATAGTTTTCCTTCAGTAAAATTAACTTATAAAATCATCAACCAGTTTTTAAAGGAGGATTAAATGACAAAAAAATATAAAACTAAAAACCGCCCTTGGTATGGATTAGATAATGCCGCTAAGATATTTCCCTCTATTAGTAGTAAACAAGATACAAAAGTATTTCGTTTTTCAGCTTACCTAACAGAAAATATTAATGTCGATATTTTAAATATTGCCCTAGATAAAACTCTTGATATGTTTCCTATTTACCGTTCCACCTTAAAAAAAGGTTTATTTTGGTATTACCTAGAAACCAGTGATATAGAGCCAATTATTACCCCTGAGCAAGAGCCACTTTGTAGTCCTATTTATAATAAAAATATCCCTTCTCTACTATGGAGATTAACTTATTATAATAATAAGATAAATTTAGAAGTATATCATGCTTTAACAGATGGAACCGGAGCCATAACTTTCCTCCAAAGAGTTATTTATGAATATCTGCTAATTAAATATGAAAAGAATATTAAAGGAACCCCAAAATTCAATTATGATGCCTCTGTCCATCAAATCAGTGATGATAGTTTTCAAAAATACTATAATAATAATGGTAAAAAAAACAAAAAGAAAAATCCTGATGCTTATCAAGAAACTGGACCTAAATATAAGGAATATAGAATTAGAGCAATTACCGGTACTGTCTCTACCTCAAAATTATTAAATTTAGCTCATTCCTACCATACTTCTATTACCATTCTAACTTCAGCTTTATATTTATTAGCCATTGAAAAAGAGATGAGTGTCAGAGATAAAAGAAAGCCTGTTGCCCTAGTTATTCCCATTAATTTAAGAAAATACTTCCCTTCTTTATCTGCTAGAAACTTTTTTGCCACTTTTAATATAAACTATAAGTTTTCCTCAGATAATAAAAAAATAGAATTACTAATTGCTTACCTTAATTCATCTTTTAAAGAACAACTGACAATTGAGTCCTTAGAACCCCTGATAAATTCCTACGCTTCATTAGAACATAATCCTATTTTAAGAGTTATCCCCTTATTTATAAAAGATCCTGTTTTAAAATTTGTTGCTTACATTACTGAGCATAATACTACTGCTTCTATCTCTAATGTAGGAGTTATAACAATGCCTAAAGAACTTATGCCATATATTGAATCATTCACTCTACTTATCAGCACTAATAAACACCAATTAGGAATATGTTCATTTGCAGATAATCTAACTCTAAGTTTCACTACTCCACTGATAAGTTCTGATATTGAAAAAAACTTTTTTAAAAGTTTAACAGCTCTAGGAATAGATGTTTCCATATCTACTAATTACTATGAGGAGGAATAAATATGTACTGTGAATACTGCCATGTTACAGTTACTGACAATTTACAAAAATGTCCACTGTGTCAAAACAAACTAACTAAACAGAAGAAAATTCAAACATCATCATTTCCACAAATACCCACTATTTTAAAACAATATAACCTATTATTTAAAAGTTTAAGTTTTCTTTCTGTTATAACCTGTTTAATAAGTTTATTCATAAATTATATTGTAAGTCCAAAATTATGGTGGAGTATCTTTGTTATTCTAGGTGTCATCAGTGCATGGATAACAGTTATAACTACTATTAAAAAAAGGCATAACTTATCACACTCTGTCTTTTATCAAACAATTACTATTATCGGTTTAACAATTACTTGGGATATTTTAACTGGATGGCATAGTTGGTCAATCGATTATATTTTACCAATTATCACTATCATTGCCATTGTTACCTCTACTACAATAAATAAAGTAATGAAACTAAAGCCAGAAAATACCCTTATCTATTTTATGCTAATTTGTTTATTAGGAATTACTTCCTTAATTCTCCTTTTATTTAACTGTCTAACTATAAACTATCCTTCAATTATATGTACTATTGTCACAACTATTGCTATTTCTGCCTTAGTAATATTTGAAGGTAAAACCCTGCTAGAAGAATTAAAAAAAAGATTGCACTTGTGAAATGATAAAGTAAATGTAGACACAAAAAGAGATATGTCTACTTTTTATTGACTATTTCACACTTGTAATCTCTTTTATATATCATTAATTAGCTTTTTCTACTTCTTTTTTCTTTAAAGGAATACCATAATATTCTCTAGTCTTATCTTCTAATTCTTTACACAACTTTTTATTATCTTTAAGTAATAATTTAACATTTTCTTTACCTTGTCCAAGTTTCTCTCCCTTATAAGAGTACCAAGATCCACTCTTTTCCAAAATACTAGCATCTGCTGCTAGATCAATAATTTCTCCCTCATGAGAAACCCCTTCTCCATACATAATTTCTACTGCTGCAACTTTAAATGGTGGAGCCACTTTATTTTTAACAACCTTTACATTTGTTTTATTACCAACAATACTATCCCCTATTTTTAAAGCTTCACTTCTTCTAATATCCAATCTAATTGTTGCATAAAACTTAAGTGCTCTACCACCTGGTGTAACTTCTGGATTCCCAAACATTACCCCAACCTTTTCTCTTAACTGATTAATAAATATTGCCGTCGTTTTAGTTTTACTAATTGTCCCAGAAAGTTTTCTTAAAGCCTGACTCATAAGTCTTGCTTGAAGTCCTACATGAGAATCCCCCATTTCACCATCAATTTCAGCTTGAGGAACTAATGCCGCTACAGAATCTATAACTACTATATTAACTGCATCACTACGAACTAAAGCCTCACATATTTCCAAGGCCTGCTCTCCGGTATCAGGTTGAGCTAACAACAATTCATCTATATTAACTCCTAAATTTTTTGCATAAACTGGATCAAGAGCATGTTCAGCATCAATAAATGCTGCTCTTCCTCCCTCTTTTTGAATCTCTGCAATTGCGTGTAAAGCAAAAGTTGTCTTACCACTAGACTCTGGTCCATATATTTCAATAATTCTTCCCTTAGGATATCCTCCCACTCCTAAAGCAATATCTAATGCTAAAGAGCCACTAGAACAAACATCAACTTCCATATGTTTGTTCTCTCCTAACTTCATAATAGAACCTTTTCCAAATTGTTTTTCAATATCTAATAATACTTGTTCTAAAGCCTTATCTTTATCTGTTGGCTTGTTCATAACTTACCCTCCTAGAATATACTTATTCCTGCTTTCTATATCAATCATATACCTTTGTTTCTAAAAAAGCAATACCTAAATGCAAACATTTGTTTGTTATAAAAATTAAAGAAAAAAGACCTGAATTTAGCAAATCCTCCTAAGGGAAAATTTGAAATTACAACCCTTTTTACTCAGCTTTTTCTGTTTCCATATCTGCAAATAGCAATTTCTTATTAGCATAATAATATTCTACCAAAGATACTAAAGACATTATAGTTGCAAAATATAACAAAAATAAGTCCACCCTCAGATTCCATATTTCAAAAGGCATATTATAAAAAAACATCAAACTAATTCCTACCATTAATGCTGCCGTCTTTATTTTACCTGATGAAATAGCCATAACTACTTTACCTTTAGCTGCTGCACTCATTTTAATAATATCTGTTACTATATCTCTTACTACCAAAATTACTGGAATGATCGTAGGAATAAAACCAACCGATGCAAATATTATTAAAACAGAATTAACTAATATCTTATCAGCTATAGCATCTAACATTTTACCAGTATCCGTAATTTGCTTATTTTTTCTTGCCAAATAACCGTCTAAAAAATCAGTTAAACTAGCAATGATAAATAAAACACCTGCAAGTAAATACTTAGTATCCATTGGAACTCCACCTAATAATACCTTAGGAAAATTAATACCCACTGCATAAAAAGGAAAAAGTAAAACAAAAATAATAACTAAGGCTAATACTATTCTAGAAACAGTTATTTTGTTTGGCAAATTCATAACATCTCTCCTCACTTATAACTCTAATACCCTTTAATTCCTCAGTTCTTTCCTGTTCCCCAGTTATACCCTGAATAACCAAATAAATAAGTAAAATAGCTAAAGTTAAAACTAAAAATCCTAAAACAAAAGGTCCATAATTAATCTTTTTAACTGGAATAATTGTATAAGGCGATATTACCTTTTTACTTATATCTTCTTCTTTTTTAATATTTTTAGCTTCTAATATATCTGCCAAAGAAATTTTAGAAGTTTTTTCAAATAAAAAATCATTAAATTCATCTAATATTTTATTAGCATCTAAGCCTAAATACTTAGCATACTCTCTTACTAACTCTTTTAACTGATATATATCCTTAAATGCTCTAGTATTACCTTCTTCTAAATTTTCCAGTTGTGAAGTAGACATATTCAAATCTTCTGCTGCTTCCTCAATACTAACGCCATGATTAATTCTAGCTTCCTGTAAATTCTCGCCAATTTCCTTCAAGTCTATTCACCTCTTTATAATAATTACAACAAACAAAAATAATACTTTATAAGCCATGTTCTGTACCTATCACTAGGTGACAAACATCTATCTACTGATTCCTCAGTCCTTGAATCCGTTATCTTTCCTTCATCAAGACTCTCCTACCAAAATTTGGATTTCTCACTTGTGGGGTTTACCGCGTTTCAATTATCTCTTTCGATTTAATATCGTCTCTGTGGCACTTTACAACTACTAAAACCATATCGAAACTTAGGTTCCCTCGTCGCCGTTAACTTATATTACAAAGCTACTCTAAGTTATTTTTTTCCTAGACACAAACTTTAAAGACATCCCAGTCTTTGTGAGCATGGACTTTCCTCTATACTACTAGAGTATAGCGTTTGTCAAAGTATTATTCATCCTTGTCGTATACTATTTTTTCTAATTGAGCAAGTCTTTTCATTACATCTACATTAGTAACTTCTCGATTATCTCCTTTAGCAATAGAAGCACTCATTCTAGTGTTTCTTAGTTCTTGCTTTAAATTCATAATCTCTGTTAGTAATTCTTCTTTTTCAACTTCTAATCCCTTAATAATTGCTTTAAATTGTTCATAATCTCCAATAATAAGGTCTAAAAACTGATCAACTTCTTTTAAGCGATAGCCCCTTGTATCGATCTTAAAATCCTTCTCAAGTATATCTTGTTCTGTAAGCATTACTTTATTCTGATACATTCTTTATCACCAATCCCTTATAGTATATATTATCACAAAAATACTAACTTTTGTCAATCTAAGTAAGTAGGATAATATAATTACTTTTAATAAATAATTAAAAATAAATGCCCATAAAAAAACCAAAATTATTAATTTTAGCTTTTATTATACCACTACCATTAAATTTTACAAAATATTCATAGTTTTCAATTCACTATTTACTAACTATTACCTGGTATTGATAATCTAATTTAATAAAACTCACCTGTTTAGACATTCTGTTTAAAATTTCTAAAATATTTTCCGTTTTCACTTTTTCTTCCTCCTAATAAATAGAATAAAGAAAAAAATGACACTTGAAAAGTCTTTCGACAAAGTCTCCTAAAAGAAGACATCTTTATGCTTTAACTTTTTTAAATTCTCTAGCTTTTTCTTTTTGGCAGAAAACATTTTTTACTGTCCCATTATATACCCGATTCTTAGTAGAAGAAGTAAAGAAGTATTGACACTCTGAATTATTATTAATTTGATGAACTTCAAAATAACGATTATTATCTTCTAAAATTATATAAGAATCAACATTAGAGTCACTTTCTTTTTTATAATAACCAGTATCCCTTTCTCTGGCCATTTGCCTAGTAATCATATAAAAAAATGGTAACAAGCAAATATTTTCTTTATCCTTCTTACTAAACTCATCCCTTCCATAATGTCTAATAACCGCATCTGTAGTCACATACCCATTAGCCTTGGAAAAAGCTATCAACCAATCATAATATTCCTTATTATAAACAAGTTCTAAACCTCTTTTTAAAATTATGTCCTTCCAAGTCATCTGTTCAGTCATTTTTATTCCCCCAAAAACATATTTAGATTTTTATTAAGAGATACCTATAAACTCTCTAATCTACTATCTTAAAAATATTTTATCACATCTGCTAATACCATAATAACAGAAATACTATTATTAAAGCCACTAGATTTACTAATTTTAATAAATAATACCTCTTTTTGCTTTAATATCCATTTATTTTACTATATCACCAATAGACAATATTTTAACTTAGTCTTTATTAATCAAGCCTAATTAAGTTAATATTATCCTAGTATTTATCATTAATTATTAAGTCATAACAAGTTAGTTTTCACTTATATTATACCCCTGTTTTTAAAAAAAGATAGCCTTTTCTTATGGTAAAATATCTCCATCAGTAGTATAATATAATCTAGGTGATTGTATGAAGTACCCTAGTGGCATTAAAAAAGTTGTTACTAATAACTCTAATAAAGCTACAATTAATTATGGTAATAGAGGTATGAATTTAGAAAGTGATTTAAATATTACTAATGAATATTATCGTGACCATGATATTGCCTATATTTATAAAAAACCTACCCCTATTAAAATAGGGACTGTTGATTATAAAATAATGAAAATTACTGAAGCCTACTTTGAATCACCTTCAACAACAGATTATAATGGCTTATTTAATGGCAAATACATTGATTTTGAAGCCAAAGAAACTAATAATAAAACTCTATTCCCTATAAGAAATATTCATAAACATCAACTAACCCATCTAGAAAATATTTATAAACACCAAGGAATATGTTTTATAATTGTCCGTTTCAATAAATTAAATGAAACCTATCTTTTATTTGCAAAAGATTTATTTATATTTATTAACAATAATGATACTTCTTCTATACCATTAGATTATTTTAAAACCCATGGGTATTTATTAGAAGAAAACTACCATCCACGCATAAATTATTTAAAAGTTTTAGAAAAATATGGAGGTGCATAAAATGGCACAAAAAAAAGAGACTATTAAGGGTAAAAATAAAAGTATTGGGAAAAAAGTAATTTCTCGTTCTAATACTCCTAGCAATAAACGTTCTGTAAAAAAAGAAACAAGAGAGATAAAAACTATAAAAAATAAACAAATGGATCCTAAAACCATGGAAATTATTGCAGCTCTTTTTGTTTTACTACTAATAATAAGTTTCTTCACTATGGGGCTAGGTATTACTATTATCTTAGCTCTAGGAATCGGAGGTATTATTGCTATTTCCAAATTCCTTAAAAAGGCCACTAATAATACTAAAAAAAGAACTATTCTAAATAAAGTAGCTATTGCCTGTTTAGTAATAGGAATAATAGGAGCAATTACTGTTAGTGGTTTCTTAATTTATGTAGTTAAAACTGCTCCTGACTTTGACCCTGTACAATTAAATAATAAACAATCCAGTGTTTTATTTGATATTAATAATAATGAATATGCTAAATTAGGCACTGAATTAAGAGAAAATATTAAATATGATGATTTACCCCAAGTCTTTATTGATGCCTTAATTGCAACTGAAGATTCCAGATTTTTTCAACATAATGGTTTTGATGCCCCTAGGTTTATAAAAGCCTCACTTAAACAAGTTGTTGGAAGTGATGGAGCAGGAGGAGCCTCTACCCTTTCCATGCAAGTTATAAAAAATAGTTTTACTGGCATTGAATCATCTGGAATTAAAGGAATTCTAAGAAAATTTACCGATATCTATTTAGCGGTTTTTAAATTAGAAAAGAATTATACCAAAGAACAAATTATTGAATTTTATATTAATAATCATAACTTAGGAGGCACTATCTTCGGTGTAGAGGAAGCCTCTCAAGCTTACTTTGGTAAAAGTGTTAAATACTTAACCCTACCTGAAGCCTCTCTACTAGCAGGTATGTTTAAAGCTCCTACTAGTTATAATCCCGCTATCAACCCTGATAATGCTAGAGACCGTCGTTCTACTGTTTTAAACCTAATGGTTCGTCATGGTTATATTAGTGAAGAAGAAGCTAAAGCTGCTAAAGCTATTCCCGTTGACTCTTTAGTAGCAGATGGAGCCTCTAAACTAAATTTTGAACACCAAGCTTATATAGACACCGTAATGGTAGAATTAAAAGAAAAATATAAAATAAACTATACTAATACCCCTGTTTTAATTTATACCAATATGGATACTGCTAAACAAACTGGTATCAACGATATATTTAGTGGTAAAACTTATAACTGGCTTAATGCAGACGTTCAAAGTGGTGTAGCCGTTACTGATATTAATACCGGTAAAATTCTAGCAATTGGGGCTGGAAGAAATAGAACAGGAGCTAGAACTTACAATCTTGCAACTATGGCAGTTAGACAAATTGGTTCTACAGCAAAGCCTATATTTGACTACGGTCCAGGATTAGAATACAATAACTGGTCTACTTATCAACAATTTATTGATGAACCTTGGAATTATACAAATGGACCTAGTGTTAATAATTCCGATTTAAAATTTATGGGTCAAATTAGTATGAGAACAGCCTTATCTATGTCTAGAAATATTCCAGCCTTAAAAGCTTTTCAAAATACTGATAATAAAAAAATATTAGAATTTGCAAAAAACTTAGGAATGAATCCTGAAGTATCTAATGGTAGAATTCATGAAGCTCACTCTCTTGGAGCCTATAAAGGAGCTACTCCTCTAGATATGGCTGCAGCATACGGAGCCTTTGGAAATGGTGGTTATTATATAGAACCATATGCTATTTCTAAAATAGTGTACCGAGATACTGGTAAAGAAATTATTGCTAAACCTGAAAAGAAACAAGTTATGAGTGACTCTACTGCCTTTATGATTAATGACATTCTAAAAACAGCCGTTAACTCTGGTTTAAGTAGTGGTGCTCGAATAAATGGAGTCAACCTAGCCGCTAAAACTGGTACTACTAGTTTTGATGATGCTACTAAAGATAAATGGTCATTACCCGATAATGCAATTAATGATGCTTGGGTAGTAGGCTATAACCCTGATATTGCACTTAGCCTCTGGTATGGTTATGATAAAACCGATTCAACTCACTACAGTAATAATATTCAAGCCGTTGTCCAAAGAGGAAAACTATATCAAGCAATTGGAAAAATAGTCTTCCCTAAAGATAAAAAGGACTTTGCAGTGCCAAACAGCGTTGTAAAATCTGCCGTAGAAATTGGCAGTAATCCGGCTCTTTTACCAAGTGATGCCACCCCAGCAGATCAAATAACTTATGAGTATTTTAAAGCAGGAACTGAGCCTACTGAAATATCAACTAGATATAAAAAACTTAGTAGTGTAACTAGTCCTACTGCGGAATATGATGAAGATAGTAAAAAAGTTACTATTCGCTGGACTGGAATTCCTATTCCAGGAGGTAATGCTAGTTATGGTGAATTTGGTTATAATATATATTTCAATGATACTTTACTAGGTTTTACTACCGAATCTAAATATAGTTTTGAAACATCTAGTCCAAGTGGAACCTATAAAATTATCTCTACCTTTAAAAATTACCATGATAATCAAAGTAAACCAGTCTTAGTTACCATTAAAGAAGATAAACCTATAATAGAAAGTAATTATACTACAACACTGAAAGGTCAACAATTTAATACCATTACTGTAGGAGAAAAATATAAAGATCCTTCTCCTCCTGTTACCATAATAGAAGATAAAACAAAAACAGACATTACTAAAGAAGTAATGCAAACAAGTGGTATAGAGATTACTATTAAAAATGGAGATGGAACTATTGTAACTGATATTGATAATACTAAACCAGGAGTATTTACTATTACCTATAAAATTAAATACCAAGGTTATAGTAAATCATTAACTAGAACAGTTACTGTTAAAGATAAATAATCCTAGTTTAAATTAAATGACTAAATAACATAACTAAAATACCAAAGACAAAAGAAAATACTGTAATCATAATTTGATTATAGTTTTTTGTTGTAGGTAATAACTCATAAAAAACAATATGTAGCATTATTCCCGCTATAACAGCATATAATAACCCCATATAAAATTCACTTAAAAATGGTCTTAAAAAGGCCCAAGAAACTAATGCTCCAAAAGGTTCAGATAAAGCTGAAATTAAAGTATAGAAAAAAGCCTTACTCTTACTACCAGTAGCATAATAAATAGGCATAGAAATACTTATTCCCTCTGGTATATTATGTAAAGCTATAGCTAAAGATAAAACAATTCCTAATGAACTATTATTATTAGTTGCCATAAAAGTAGCAATACCCTCCGGAATATTATGTAGAATAACTAATAACATAGTAATTATCCCTACCTTATACAACTTACTATTAACTACTAATTTATTATCAGGTAAATACTTATCTACTAACATAGATAAAATAAACCCCCCACTAAAAAATGTAGCAAGAAATAATATCGTAGGAATAATTAAATAATAAGATCTTAAACTGTTATATGCCGAAGGAATTAAGTCAACTACTGAAACTAGAAACATTACTCCAGCTGCAAATGCTAAAGAGCCTACTAATACTTTTATATTAGGCTTCTTAAATAGTAAAAATATAGTTCCTAATAAAGTAGATAATCCCGCCAGTGTACTAACTAAAAAACTAAACCCAATCTCACTCAAACTATCACCTAGTTAAGTATATGAAGTAA